>NZ_LGSS01000008.1 GCF_001190785.1 Gottschalkia purinilytica
CATAGCTACAAGCTTTTTGGAACCACCTGCATAGCAGGTGGTTTTCTACATACAATAATATAGAATTTGCTAACAACTCGGCAATAACCTTATTACGTTGTAAGAATCAAGAAGATCTAATAAAAAAATGCTCTACATCCAGTTGTCATAAAGACTTCATAAATAAACTTAAAAAAAGTTTAGAAAACCTAGATCATTTAGAATGGTCTAAAAAAAAATTATTTCTCGAAGAGAATTGCACACCATCAAATATTGAAATTAGTGGATTCTCTTTTCATTATAAAAATGATGATTATCTAGTAAGTGTAGTAAGGGATTTAACAGAAAAAAATAACTTAGATAAATTAAAATCTCAAGTTAAAGAAAAAGAAGAAAATTCAAAATTTAAATCTCAAATATTTTCTACTATATCTCATGAATTAAAAACTCCACTTAACATTATTTCAGGAACTATACAATTACTTGAAACAACCCTTAGCAAATCTACAAATTGTGATAACTGTAAATCAATTTCTAGATATATGAAAGTTATGAAACAAAATAGCTATAGATTATTGAGATTAATAAATAATTTTATAGATTTAAATAAAATGGATGTAGGTTTTTTCACAATAGAACTTAAAAATAAAAATATTGTAAAAACTATAGAAGATATTACCTTATCTATAGTGGAGTACACAAACATGAAGGGAATAGAAGTAATATTTGATACAAACTGTGAAAATATTTCAATGGCATTTGATGAAGAAAAAATAGAAAGAGTTATGCTCAATTTATTATCAAATGCAATCAAGTTTACTTCTTCTGGTGGAAAAATATATGTATCAGTATATGATAAAGAAAACAAAGTAGAGATTTCTGTTAAAGACACTGGCATAGGCATACCAGAGGACATGATTGATAATATACTAAACCCTTTCATACAAGTAGATCCATCTCTTAGAAAAAGTGTAGAAGGTAATGGTTTAGGTTTAACTCTTGTAAAATCTATAGTAGAACTTCATGATGGAAACATATTAGTTCAAAGTGAATATAAAAAATGGACTAAATTTATCATAGAATTGCCTAAAACTATTATTGAACAGCAAGAAGAAGATGAGATTACTAATGATGAATTTGTAGATACTAGAATAGAAAGAATTAACGTAGAATTTTCAGATATATATTCTGATTAACAGAAAATATATAAAATTAGATTAGTATAAATAATACTCAAACTTACAAAATATTTTATCATATCCATTTATCTTAAAAATAACAGGTTGTAAACGTTTGTTCATAACGTATTATTTTTATATGTTTTCTTTATTCATTATCTATAATTCTTATTATTTATTATCATATTAATATATAATAGTATAATGATAAATAACATTTTGTTTTAATTTTAATTGGAGGATTATATGGAAATAAAAACTATATTTGAAGATAAAAATATATTAGTAGTTGAAAAGCCACCTAAATTACCTTGTCAAAGTGACAAAACTAATGATGAGGATTTAATGAGTATATTATATAAAGATATTAAAGAAAGAAATGATAAGTTAAAAAATGTATATTTAGGACTTATACATAGATTAGACAGACCTGTTGGAGGAGTCATGGTTTTAGCTAAAACTCAAGAATCAAACTCGAATTTGTCTAAACAAGTGTCAAATAGATATATGAAAAAGGAATATCTTACTATAGTATGTGGTAAGCCAGATGAGACTAAAGGAGAACTCAAAAATTATCTAAAAAAACTTAGCACCATAAATATGAGTAAAGTTGTATCAAAAGATACCAAAGGTGCAAAAGAAGCTATATTAGAATATGAAGTTATTGATACTCTTAATACACAAGAATACGGAAATTTAAGTCTTGTTAAGATTAAGCTTAAAACAGGTAGACATCATCAGATAAGAGTCCAATTATCTAATTGGGGATTTCCTATATGGGGTGATAATAAATATAATAAGGATTTTGTAAAGAAAAAAGAATGGACTCAAATAGCTCTTTGGGCATATAGACTTTCTTTTAGTCATCCTATTAAAAGAAGCTATTTATCATTTACTTCCTTACCTCATAATGAGTATCCTTGGAATTTATTTAATTTAACACAGCTTATTAAATAATAACTATTCATTTCATATGAAAAATGGTGCTAACTAAAAGATTGTCTATAATAAAAATTATAAGATCATTCTTTAGTATAGTACCATTTCTTATTTCAATATTACTCATCTCCTTTATTGACTAGTATATTAATAATTTAGCTATTACACATTTTCTATACTACATTGTTATTCCAAATAAGATTTATAAACATTACCTATTAATCTTTATTACAACACTCTAATGCCATCTTAATTGAATATCTTTAATTAAATTTATAAAAAAGAAGGTATTTAGTTTTTATTGTATAATATGTAAATATAAGTAAAATAATATTTTAAGAAAGGGATGATAAAAAATGAAAAGATTAGTTTCATCTTTGGTATTATCAATATTATTAATTATCTCCTCTGGTATAGTTCAAGCACAAGAAATAGTAGGACAACCAGAGCCTGAAACAGAAATTATTATAAAATCACAAGGACCACTTTCACAAGAAACTATAAATAATAAAATAACAGAAGATAAAGCAAGTCCATTTATTATTTATAATGGAGTACTGAAAAGACAACAGCAAACCATACGCGGAGTTTTAACTTTACGAGGTGACTTTATATGGAATACTACAACAAATGGATATGAATTTGTAAACTGGTATGCAGAAACCACTGACCATTTGTATACACCAAAATGGATGATTAAAAATAAACAACGAGCAGCAGTCCATTTCATGGCTCCTAGTGCCTTTCAATATCTACTTACTCTAGATCTATCTGACATACCTCACTAATTATATATAGAATAAAGTATTAATCCTGTACCATCTTAAGATATTAAGATAGTACAGGATTTTTTTATAAATTCACCTTGTAAGTCTATTCAGTATCATCATAAAAATCTAAATATGAATAGTTTTGATTATCTTTTTGCCAACCCAATATAGCATCCATATTTACATTTTGAGCCGCTCTAAATATAGATATATCTACATTATTAAAGTCTTTCTTTAAGTTCTTAATTAACTCTTTTATCTCGTATCTTTTATTTCCTATTTTTTTAGCCGCTACCATACATGCACAATTTAATGGCCATATTCCACTACTTTGTATAAATCTCTGAATATATATTTCTTCTATATGATACATTGGTCTTATTAGTTCCATACCTTCAAAATTACTTGCTCTTAATTTCGGAAGCATAGTTTTAAAATTACCAGAATATAAAACATTCAGCAATGTAGTTTCTATAACATCATTAAAGTGATGTCCTAATGCTAACTTATTACATCCTAGCTCTTGTGCTTTTGAGTAAAGCGCCCCTCTACGCATTCTAGCACACATATAACATGGATAGTCTTTAGCTATATTATCTACTATTCTAAATATTCCTGAATCAAATATTTTGATAGGTATGTTTAGATATTCACAGTTATCAATCAATAATTGCTTTATATCTGAATGATATCCAGGGTCCATTGCTAAAAACTCTAATTCAAAATTAACTTTTCCATGTCTTTTTAACTCTTGGAACAACTTTGCCATAAGTAAACTATCTTTTCCTCCTGATATGGCTACCGCTATTTTATCGCCCTCTTCTACTAACTTATAATCATTTATAGCTTTAATAAATTTTGACCATATAGTTTTTCTATATGTTTTAACTATTTTACGCTCTATCTCTTTTAATGGTTTTCTCTCATTAAATGGTACTAGTATTTCACAGCCGCTTCCAGCAATACTGCTCTCTTTTTCATCACTCATTTTATCACCTCTGTTTCCCAAAATATTATATCAGCTTTGCGCTTTTTTGTCTCGGGAAAATACCATAACACATTTATATTATGATGTTACCTTATGTAATATATTCTATTCGTTCTTATCTGGAATTTTATATCCTTTAATAAACTATTGTTCTTAAAACTAAAGAAGATATAGCATAGATTATTGAGCTTTTTAAGACTATAGATTTCTTATTTATATTATCATCTTTTCTTGTGTATTATATATTTTACTATAGTTGTAATAATTTTTATCTATAAATAAAGAGGAATGATGCGTTTACACCATTCCTTTTTTTATCCTTAACCTTTATTCTAACTTATTAGATGTTGAAATCAAATTCCCAATAAAAATCATCTATGTGATTTCTCTTTCTTTCTCTTCTCCCTTCTTTTCTACGGTGTTCTCTCTCTTTTCTTCTACGGTGTTCCTCCTCCTCTCTTCTACAGCGCTCTTCCTCTTCTCTTCTATGGTGTTCTCTCTCTTTTCTTCTACGATATTCCTCCTCTCTTCTACAGCGTTCTTCCTCTTCTCTTCTATAGTGTTCTCTCTCTTTTCTTCTACGATGTTCCTCCTCCTCTCTTCTACAGCGCTCTTCCTCTTCTCTTCTACAGTGTTCTCTCTCTTTTCTTCTACGGTGTTCCTCCTCTTCTCTTCTGTGGTGATGTTCTTTCTCTTCTTTCTCATCTTCTTCAAAATCATCTTGAACGAAAGCACTTATAGCAGATTTAAGAAAAGTTGCCTTAGCATTTTCTGCCTCTTCAGTAGTTGCCACCACAAAATACTCACAACGTTCATCAAAATGTGCTTCGTTATTTGAACAGAAATGGAAAGATACTGTATCAGTTGTAGTTAATTCAATTTTACCTTTCTCTGACTCTATCTCTCTTTCAAAAATCCATGTATCTAATAATTGTGGAGTAAATTCACGCTTACACTTTCTAAATAAGTCATATCTTATTCTAATCTGAGCTTCTTCTTTTTTACATTTATCATCGAAGTCAGTTTCAAATCTAATATTATTAGAGAACTCTATTTTAACTATAGGTCTACATACACAACTAGTATCTACAAAAACACTAGCTAATCTTATTCTATCTCCACGCTTATGTGTCGTAACTCCTGAAGATACACTATTTCCACAAATTAATAAAATTTTCTTTGGGCAATCTCTTCTACATTTCCTTCTATGATGTTCTCTATAGTCAAATCTATCGCTCAAAAAAAACAACTCCTTTTTAATTTTAAACTTATGATTATATTACTAAGCACTACATATTATGCTTGAATCCAATAATGTTGACATTGATTTTAAAACATATCAATTTTCTAGCAAACTGGTCTTGGAGGACAATAAGTTATTCTTTCTTCCCACCATCTATTTATAAATAAATATACACCAGCTAATGAACTAAACCTAAGAAAATAGACATTAAGAAAAAACACCTCATATTGTAAAGTAAATGCAATTGGAGGTGTTTTTTGTAAGTAATAAGAGAAACTATACATTTATTAAAATTCATAAACAACAAATCATTAAGATGCATGAAGAGGGTAAATCATTTAGACAAATATCACAAGCATTGGGATTTAAAAATAAATATGTTGTAAAAGAATTCTTTGAAAGACTAAGAAAAAAGAACATAATATCCTTTCTCAAACTTATATACCTAAGAAAAAGGGTAGAAAAAATACAAAGCCAATAACTAATATTAGTAAGTTAACAAAAAAAATGAACGTTTGAAGATGGAAAATGAGTTACTTAGAAATTTTCTCTCCGAGGTAGAAAGGAGGGATGTAAACAACTAATATTCAGAGTAATCTATCGTTTTAAAGATAAATACACAATAAAAGAAATGTGTAATTTTTTCAAAGTTTTTCGTAGTGGATATTATGCTTGGATAAATAGACAAAGTAGATGTGATAAAGATATAGTTATTGCTGACCTTATAAAAGAGTGTTAGAATAGCACAAAAAATACATATGGATATAGGCGAATCAAAATATGGTTATTAAAAGAACATGGTTTAGTTATTAACTATAAAGCTATCTTAAGGATAATGAACAAATATGATGGACTATTATCTGGGATAAGAAAACGAAGAAGGTATATTCAATACGGTAATCATATACATAAATATGAAAATATACTTAATAGGAGATTTATGGCTAATAAACCAAATTTAAAATGGGTTACAGATATTAGTTATATATTTACAAAGCAAGGTGTATTATATCTATCAGCAATAAAAGATTTATATGATAATTTTATTGTTGCATATAAAGTAGGTAGAGACCAAAATGTCAGTCTCGTTATAGAAACAATTAAGCTTGCAAAAAAAGAGATCGCTAATGGACTGGTACTCCATAGCGATCAAGGTTTTCAATACGCATCTGAACAATATTTCAACCTAACTAAAGCATATGATCTAACGTCATCAATGTCAATAGCAGGCAATCCTATTGATAATGCTTGTGCAGAAAACTTTTTAGTATTTTAAAAACTGAGCTGATACATTAGGTGGTTGTTTTCTATGTCTAATAAACAGGGTTCAATTCATTAGCTGGTGGTTTTCTTTATACAAAAAGAAGTGATGGTATACCATCACTCCTCTTTTCTTTTTAATTGTAACGTTTGTTAGAAGTAACATTCCCACTCGAAATTTTTTTTATATTTTTTCCTTTCTTATCTTCTACAGTGATCCTTATCATCTCTTCTATCTCTGTCATCTCTTCTGTCTCTTCTATCTCTGTCATCGTCTTCAAAATCATCTTGAACGAAAGCACTTATAGCAGATTTAAGAAAAGTTGCCTTAGCATTTTTTGCCTCTTCAGTAGTTGCCACTACAAAATACTCACAGCGATCATCAAAATCTGATTCGTTATTTGAACAGAAATGGAAAGATACTGTATCAGTTGTAGTTAATTCAATTTTATCCTTCTTTGACTCTATCTCTCTTTCAAAAATCCACGTATCTAACAATTGTGGAGTAAATTCATGCTTACATTTTCTAAATAAGTCATATCTTATTCTGATTTGAGATTCTTCTTCACGTCTATATTTACTACCTTCTTTATCACTATCATCATATCTACATCTATCTTTATCATCGAATTTAGTTTCAAATCTAATATTATTAGAGAATTCTATTTTAACTATAGGTCTACATACACAACTAGTATCTACAAAAACATTAGCTAACCTTACTTTATCTCCACGCTTATCTGTCGTAACTCCTGAAGATACACTATTTCCACAAATTAATAAAATTTTCTTTGGACAATCTTCTTTACATCTTCTCTTGTGATGTTCTCTATGATCAAATCTATCGCTCAAAAAAAACAACCCCTTTTTAATTTTAAACTTATGCTTATATTACTAAGCACTACATATTATGCTTAAAGCCAATAATGTTTACACTAATTTTAAAACATATCAATTTTCTAGCAAACTGGTCTTGGAGGACAATAAATTATTCTTTCTTCCCACCATCCCAATGCTACACTAGCAGTTATGTCTGTTGTTGATGGGGTTGTTAGAAATACTATGAGGTTTCCTCCAGGAGGAATAATAATCTTACCTTCATCTTCAATTACTGCAGTATTTAATGCTGGTACAATTCTCTCAAATGGATTTACTCCTCCTGTAGGAGTTCCTGTAGTAGAGCTTACATATTGAATTTGCACTTTAGGAGTAGGTGTGGGTACTATAGACGTATTAGCTGGTGTAACATTGTTTGATACAGTTCCTATTCCTGGTGGATTTGTGTTAAGCCATAATCCTGCTAAGATATAGTCTACTGAGGAGAAGTTGTTTATTGTTATTACATCAACATGCAAATTTACTCCTGAATTAGGATGATTTATCAATCCTACCCAAGCATTTGTTCCATTCCCTAATGTCACTGTTGGAGATTTACCTATAAAGTATCTTCCCTTTATAGATTGAAAAGTTGCATAAAATATACTAACTTCTTCAGTTATTTTATTTTGAAAAGTCTTATTTTGTTTTAAGCTATATTGATTGCAATTTGGTATAATTTTTCCATTGTTATAGTGACCTTTGTAATAAGCTTCACTCACTAACAATCAGTTCCTTTCTAAATACAATTCTTAGGGAAATCTTTTTCTCTTCCCAGTATATTTATATGTTAAACATTCAAAGCTTGTTCATTGACTTTTCATCTATAGTGCTATTATGATAGTTCCATTTTTCTAAATATTTCCTTTAATCATTAGATATACCATTTTCTCTTTTATTTATCTTATACTCTATCAATAATATTAAATGCTATTTATATCTAATCTAACAAACATATCGCTTTTCAATTACTTAGCCAATATATCATTTATTTTTCCATCATCACCACTTACAATATAGTAACTCTCGTTTTCCTTTCTAATAAGCCATATGTAAGATTTATTATTTCCACTTATTTCTACCACTACAAAGTCACCTTCTACTATATCCTTCATCTCTTGTGCTGCTTGTCTTTCTATATCTTCCATATCATATTCTTTTAACTCTATGTTCTCTATTCCACCCATTTCTGAAACTTTTTTAGATAAGCTTTCCATAATTTCTTTAGTATTAGTTGTAGCTCCAAATTTATTATGCCTAAATAATTTATTAAATCTTTTTATATCTTTATCAATACAAGATTCTAATAAATTATAAACTACCTCCTTACCAGAAGATTTTTTAAATGAAAAAGCAATTACTAATATAAACAACAATAACAGTAATATCTTGACTTCTCTCTTTCTCATAAACTCCCATTCCCCCTAGTCTCATATGTCAAAATACGTCTTAAAGGTCTATTAATAATGTATATAAGTTATATTTTTTTACAAATAATACTATTATTTTACATTACTATATCTTTATGTTATAGTATAAATCCTTAATTGTCAAAATAAGTTGAATTATTATAAATAATGTAAATAACTCTATATGAATTGATATATATTTTCAATTAGTAATATTTTTATACATGTATTATTATCTCTATTAGTTTAAATAGAATATTTATAATAAAAAATAGCTAGCAAAAATGCTAACTATCTTCTTAAATGAAAATAATAAATTTAGTATATTTACTTTTTATCTAAAAATTTAAATAATACTTGAGATACTTCAGTGTTGTCTTTATATCCTCCCAAATGCTCAGCTCCTGAGCCAATTGCTGATAAAGGAACTTGTGTGGCAGTATGTGCATAAGTCCCCCAATTAATATTTGCTTTTCTAGAAAGTATATGTGTTACTGACATAGCTAATGGAGAATATCCTCCCCAAGTTACTCCTTTATTATGAAGATCAATAGAATCTTGTATTTCTCTTTTTTCTTGTTCTGTTATATTAGATAATCCAAAATTTTCTCCTATATAGTTTAAGAACTTTTCCTTATCTCCTTTATAAGAGTTTAATAAATTATCCTCAACTGAAACCTTTACATTTTCTAATGAATCTAGCTTTAAAAAGTAGTTTGAATCATATCCTAACGATAAGCCTCCTGTTTCATGATCTGCTGTAACCACTATTAGGGTATCTTTAGGGTATTTTTTCAAAAACTCATATGCTATTTTTACAGAATTATCAAATTCTATAGTTTCTTTAATAACACCAACTGCATCATTAGTATGAGAAGCATGATCTATTCTTCCACCTTCAACCATTAGAAAAAAGCCTTTTTTGTTTTGTGAAAGAGTTTCTATACCCTTTTGTGTCATTTGTGATAAAGTAGGAACATTATTTTTGTATAGGCTGTTTAATCTATCTACTTCATAAGGCATATGACTGTCTGTAAATGATGCGAATATTTTATCATCTTTTTTAGGCTTATAATCCCTGAAATCTTTAACTCCTTTTTTACCATAGAAAGTAATATATCCATTGTCTTTGAATTCTTCTAGTAAGTTTCTATCATCTTCTCTTTTAGACTTTATAGTTCTATCAGCTGCATCTTTTTCATCATTTGTCCAATTATTAGGAATGAAATGCCTTAACCCTCCACCTGCAAAAAAATCAACACCACTATCTAAATAATCAACAGCTATTTCATTTTCATTACTTCTATTAACATTATGAGATGCAAATGCTGCTGGTGTAGCATGAGTTAAACGTGTAGTTGTAATAATTCCTGTAGACATATCTTTTTCCTCAGCTACTTCTATTAAAGTTTTTACATCTTTTCCGTTAGGTAGTTTTGATAACATTCCATTTTTAGTTTTATGTCCCGTTGCTAAAGCCGTTCCCGCAGCTGCTGAATCAGTTATCAAGCTATTTTCTGAATGAGTAGTATTTATTCCAGCTATAGGTAAAGTATTCATTGTTAACTTCTTACCTGTATTTTGTTTAGAATAATACTCTGCTAGTTGTCTTTGAGCAGCTCCCATTCCATCTCCTATAAAATAAAAAATATATTTTGGATTTTCTTTTACCTTAAGTGTATTTTTTCCTGATGCTCTTATAGCATTAGGAAAAGTTATAGAAACAAGTAATAAAGTGATAAATAAGAATGATAATACCTTCTTAAAAAGTCGTTTATTAGACATTAATTATCCTCCTTTATATTATTATTACACTTTAATAGTAATAAAATTTGTTTTAGATATTGTTATTAAATTGTAAAAGTTGTTTTAATTATTAGTAAATTGGATATTAAATATTATAAGTAACTATTGTATACAAAATACTGTATATGCTTTTTTAAAAATTGCTCTTTGTAAAAATTCATTTCTAAATATTAAATATAAATACTGTAAGTTACAAATAATAGTTATACAAATATGTGTATTAAATTTTTTTAAAGGAGAACTTTAGTATGAGAAAAGATATAGGTAATAAAGTCGTAGTAATTGGTGCTGGATTTGTTGGTACGGCAACAGCTTTTACTCTTGTAGAAAGTGGAATGGTAGACGATCTTATTCTTATAGATTTAAATAAAAAGAAGGCTGAAGGGGAAGTTATGGATTTAAATCATGGTATATCATTTTTAAGTCCTATTAATATAAAAGCAGGAGATTATTCTGATTGTGCTAATGCAGA
Source organism: Gottschalkia purinilytica (assembly GCF_001190785.1). NCBI lineage: Bacteria > Bacillati > Bacillota > Tissierellia > Tissierellales > Gottschalkiaceae > Gottschalkia > Gottschalkia purinilytica. Next base: position 10,921 of record NZ_LGSS01000008.1, read on the forward strand.
TATTATAATAATAAGTGCTGGAGTAGGAATAGATTCTGACGAAACTAGACTAGATCTTGCTAATAAAAACAGTAAGATTATAAAAGGTATTATGAAAAGTATCGTTGAGTATACTCGTACTGCGATTATATTAGTAGCAACCAATCCTCCAGATATTCTAACTTATATAGCTGCTAAAAGTGTAGGATATGATGAAACTAAAGTTATTGGTTCTGGAACTGTTCTTGATAGTTCTAGATTTAAATATCTTTTAAGTAAACACTGTGGTATCAATCCTAGAAGTATCCATGCATATATATTAGGTGAACACGGTGATAGTGAAGTTGCTGCATGGAGTATTACAAATATAGCAGGTACTAGAGTAGATCATCTATGCGAAATGTGTCAAACGTATAAGACAGATTGCACAGGTCTGCCAAAGGATGAAATATTTGGTGATGTTAAAAATGCAGCCTATGAAATTATAAGCAGGAAAGGAGAAACATCTTATGGTATAGCTTTTGCACTTAGAAGAATCGTCGAAGCTATATTAAAAAATGAAAATGCAGTTTTAACTATATCTAGTCAGCTAAAAGGCGAGTACGGCATAAAAGATGTATCTTTAAGTGTACCTACTGTAGTTAATAGAAATGGTGTAGGTAAAATTCTAGAACTTCCATTAGATGAAGATGAGTTAAAATTTTTACAAGAATCTAGTGAGAAGTTAAAAGAAGTAATTAATAAAGTTTCTATATAACTAAAACTAGATTATAAATAAACAAAGTTCTAAGTCTTACATGATATTTTACAAAAGATCTTAGAATTTTGTTTTATCTTATTATAACTATATCTAATCCTTTTAAATTCCTTTTATCATCTTTGCTAATAGTATCTTCACTAAGAGTTTTATCAAAGATTATTTAGTAAATATTAAAATAATCTTTTATAGAACTTATAGCAACATCAGACATATAATCTATCTGTTCCTCATTTATTATATATGGTGGCATAAAGTATATAACATTTCCTAATGGTCTTAGGAGAACTCCTTTCTTAAGAGCTATTTTATAAATTTCATATCCCACTCTATCTTTCCAGTGAAATGATTCTTTAGAGACTCTATCCTTCACAAGCTCTATTGCTCCTATCATTCCTAATTGTCTATATTCTCCTATATACGGTATCTCTTCAAGTCTTGACTCTATCTTGTTTTTAAGTATTTTAGATTTTGTTTTATTCTTCTCAATAACATTTTCATCTTTGAATATGTTTAAACATTCTAATGCTATAGCACATCCAAGAGGATTACCTGTATAACTATGACTATGAAGAAAAGCTTTCATAGTATTGTAGTCATCATAAAAAGCATCATATATTTTATCTGTCATTATAGTTAAAGACATTGGCATATATCCAGCAGTTAATCCCTTTGAAAGACACATTATATCTGGAGTTATTTGTGAGTGATTACATCCGAACATCTGTCCAGTTCTTCCAAATCCAACTGCTATTTCATCAGCTATTAAATTTATGTCATACTGGTCACATAGCTTTCTTAGTTTTTTAAGATAATCTTTTGAATATATTTTCATGCCTGCCGCACATTGTACCATAGGCTCTATTATAATGGCTGTTATTTCTTCATGTTTTTCTTCTATGACTTTTTTCATATACTTAAAACATGATGTATTACAATTATGCCTATTTTCTTCAAATTTACATCTATAACAATCTGGTCCTTCTACTTTTATTACATCTAAAAGAAGTGGTTTGTATATCTTGCTATATAAGTCAACTCCACCAACAGACAATGCCCCTATAGTTTCTCCATGGTAAGCATCTGTAATAGCTACAAATCTTTTTTTCTTAGTTTTACCTATCTGTTGATGATATTGAAAGCTAAGTTTAAGTGCAACTTCTATTGCTGATGATCCATTATCGCTAAAAAAAACTTTATTAAGTCCCTTTGGTACTATACTTATTATTTTTTCCGATAACTCTATAGCTGGCTCATGTGAAAAATTTGAAAATATAGCGTGTTCAAGTTTATTGACTTGTCTATATAATGCTTCATTTATTCTTTTATTAGAATGTCCAAATAAGTTAACCCACCAAGATGAAACTGCATCTAAATATCTTTTTCCTTCCATATCTTCTAAAAATACACCTTCACCTTTTTTAATAACTATGGGAGGAAACTTTTCATAGTCTTTCATCTGTGAACATGGATGCCATATGTATTTTAAATCTCTTTCTTGAAGATCTTTCATATTACTCATAGTATCCCTCTTCTTTATAATCTTTAATAAATTAAAATTTAATTTAAATAAAAATATTAGTTATTTTCAAAAACATTAATATGAATTACCATCATAATATAATCAATTATAACTAAAGACAATTAAAAACAATAAGCTTAATACTAAAATACCTTTAGTATTTTATTTACATCAAAGCTTCTATCATATTCTTTTTTTATGTTTTCATAAAAATCATTATCCTTAGACTTTACATTTCTTATTATGGAGATGATCTCAAGCCCTGTAATATTCTTTATAGTTTCAATGTTATCATCTTCATAAAAGTTTCCCTTATAATCATTCACTATTATTCCTTTTATATTTATCCCTTTATTTTTTAAAAATTCTACAGTAAGAACTGTATGATTAATTGTTCCAACTTTTGACTTTGTGACTATTACAACAGAACTATCTATATCTCTTATTAAATCGTATATATAATAATTATCTCTAATAAGAGGTACTACAACTCCACCAGCCCCTTCTATAATCACATATTCATACTTATTCTTAAGATTTTGTAAGTCCTGCATTATTTTATTTTTTTTAAAGTTAATTTTATCTACTTTAAATGCTAAGTGAGGTGATAAAGGTTCTTTTAAGCAATAAGAATTCATATAATCTTTATCTTCACTTATATTTGCTACTTTTTTTACAAAATCAACATCTATATGTGTACACTTCCCATCATTAGTTTCTCCACCACTTTGTATAGGCTTAAAGTAACAAGAACTATATTCATTCTTTTTTAACGTATAAACTATTCCCCCTGATACAAAAGTCTTTCCTACATCTGTATCAGTACCAACTATAAAAATAGACTTAGACAATCTTTTCTCCTCCTTATAAAATTCCTAACTTTATACCTATTTTATATAACTTGTCCAATATGAACCCTAGGTCACTTTTTTTTGTAAGTTATTAAATAGTTATATTCTTAAGCAACTAATTTCATCTGTAATATCCATAATACCCCTTAAAATAGAAGTTGTTTATAGATCTATCCTATAGCTAATCCCTAAGTAATAATTGTAAAAAGTATGAGTCTCTAAAGCTAAGCTTATAAAGATAACATCATAAACCTTCATCGTCATTTTAGTTAACCAAATTATATATATTTTTTTAGTTATTGTCAATTTCATGTATTTTTTTAGTTAACAATCCTTGTATGAAATAGCTATTAACCTTTACTAGAATTTAAAAAGTAACTGAAATCATAAAATAAAAAAACTATCTCTAAAGATAGTCTTATATCATTCATTGCTTATTTAATTTAATTAAACTCTTTTACACTTATAGCATACATTGTCTATACGTATAATAAATAATTATTTAGAAAATATATTATTTAATTCACGTTCTCTACTATATATCAATATTGGTATTATTCCAAATACCATCATCCACTGAAAGTCATCTATAAACAAAGCTTTGTACGTAAAAGGTATATTATATATAAACATATATCCTAGTTTTAAAGTTAAAAAAGACCCTAAATATGCAACAACCATCAATTTCTTTTTGTCTCTAAAAAAGTAGAATATTAAAGTCATAAACACTCCAAATATATTAGTCCCTAAAAACATCATTACTCTAGATATAGCAATTAGTAAGACTAGCCCTAATAATATATTTAACTTATCAAACTTATTATCTTTGATCCATTCAATCACACTTAGCAAAACTACACCACAACCTAATGATAAAAATATATTTAGATATATGCTGTTAATCATTGTATCGATAGTTTTAACATTTATTAATAATAGTATTAATTTGGTTCCTAATAACATAACTATGGCCCATGAAAATATTCTCTTTGCATACCAAAATCTACTTCTTGCATAAAAAAATCCTTCTACCATAAAGTAAAAGAATATAGGAGCTACTATCCTTCCAGGATAAGTGATCCATACTGGTATCCTATTAGGTATAAAGTTATAGATATGTTCTATAAACATAAGTATAAGTGATAATACCTTTAACTTAAAAGTATATATTTTCATTAAAATACCCCTTCTCTGTTAATAAGTATTTTTAATTTAATTAGTAAATGGTGATCTTATAACTATTAACTGTATTAAAATTAAGTAATTCTTTATTATCTATTATATTTAATGTTGAACATATTATATATTGATTTGTCTTACAATTATCTTTCAATCTTGCAAGACAACAAAAAGACCATTAAAGTTATACTTTAATAGTCTTTTTTATTTAAAATAATAGCGAGTTTAGAATATATAGTCTGGGATGACTTTTAATATATTAAATTATTTCTATTTTCCATTAAAAATAAATATGTTTATAAGATACAATATCCATATGTGTACTGGATAGAAAACATAAAATAAATATTTAGTAAACTTATTATTTATTCCACGTTCTCCGTTATACATCAATATTGGTATTATTGCAAATACCATCATCCATTGATAATCATCTAAAAATAAAGCATTATAACTAATTCGAAATCCACCAAGACCTATAGTAATAAGTAATGAAACTACCACATACATAAAAGCCATTAAGTTTTTCTTATCTCTAAAGAAGTAGAATACTAATGTCATAGCTATTCCGTATACACTAGCTTCTGTAAATAAAAGTCCTACAGTTGCTAAGACTGAGCCTATTATACCTAAAATGATCTTTAGTTTATCAGTTTTATTGTTTTTAGTCCATTCTATAGCTCCCATTAATACTACTCCAAATGCTAGGGATAAAAATATATTATTGCTTATCATTCTCTCTCCTGGGAATAGTTTCATTAATGCAAAAGATACTAACTGCATAAGTGCAGCCCAACCAAATAGCCTTGTTGCATATTTTACTCTACTCCTTGTATAGAAAAATCCTTCTACTATAAAGTAGAAAAATATAGGTGCAACAATCCTTCCAAAATATCCGAACCATATTGGTGTTCCTGGAATATATGCTAATACATGATCCATAACCATAAATATAATACCTATTATTTTTAATTTAAATGCATCTATTCTCATTAAGATATTCCTCCTTTCTTTTCTTTTGTTATTCTTTATATCTAAATTATATATATAGTCCTATGTAAAAACTATTTATTAACATTACATTTATCTTTCATTTATGTAATAAAACTAATTTATTTTTAAAATATTAATTTATTTACATATTACAATCTTGTCTTCATTTCTTAACCTTTCCTACAATTGTATATATAGTAAACTTAGTTATTTTATATCTATGCTTATTTATTATATTAAACTAAAAGGACTGTTATATAGAATTTTAACAGTCCTTAATTTAGATAACTTATCAAATCTTTAGTTTATAATAATCTCTTACAAATAGAAATTTTAATATAAATAACAATCATTTGAATTAACTTTTAATTTATATATTATTTTTCACCAATACAACGTACCCAGTTTTTATCTTCATCTAAATTATATTCAACTTTTTTAAATCCTGCATTTTTCATTAAAGCTTCTAACTCATCTGGAGAAAGTATCTTCATATTTCCGACATTCTCTAACTCTTTATTCTTATCCTTATTCTTATCGTCCATGTAGGCTTCATTTATAACAATAAATTTTCCATCTTTATTTAAAACTCTATATACTTCTTTAAAGTTTTGCTGAAGATCAGGCCAAAAATAAACCGTTTCTATAGCTGTTACTATATCGATACTATTTTCTTCAAAAGGTAAAGTTTCCACACTTCCTTGTATTATTTCAACCTTGTCTTCTTCAATGAATTCCTCATTATATTCTTTTGCACTATCTACACTAACTTCAGAGTAGTCAAGTCCATAAGCCTTATCTACTTTATTAGCTATGATATTAACAGTTTTTCCTCCACCACAACCTATATCTAAGGTTATGTAATTATCTTTCATATCAATAGATTTTAAACCCCACTCTATAAGTGGTAAGTGTCTTTCGTTCATATAATCGACTATTTCTTTTCCTTTTTCTCCTGTAGGCTTTCTACATTGTTTTATCTTTTCTATACTTTCACTCACGTCTTATCCCTACTTTCTAGTATTTTTTAATTTATATATAGATCATACTTACCCCATAAATTCTGAACATAATATCTTTTATAATTATTTGTTTAGATAGTTATCATTTCAAATTTAAAGTAAATATATTATTGATAGTTAATAAACTTTAAATTCTTTTTTCATCATATAAGATAAATCACATATTTAATACCTTAATAAATAAAAAATAGTGAAAACATAACATTTAAATTATCAGTTATATTTTGTACGGTTTTATCTTTAATTATAAGTTTAAGCATCTTTAACTTGTTAATACTGTATTATTATTTTTCAAAAAATAATAATACAGTAGCATATGCTACTGTACTCTTAATCTCTCTCTTTGTACTTTAAACAAGTACTTTATAATCTTATCCTGTGTCCTAAAATCCATATCTACAAATTTAACACAGTATCTTAATTTCTGTGTATATTGTGATGTTATTATATTTATTACTTTTCCATTTAATAATATTATTTCATCATCTATATTCAATTCAATTAATAACTCATCATCATCATTAAGAACTTTGTCTGTTATAAACTGCATTCCCCCACCACTTATATCTATAGTGTCAGCATAAAAAGTTTTTCTTCCTATACTATGTGATATAACTTTTATTTTTTTAGACATACTTACTCTAAAATAATTTCTTCTCTCAATTTTATTAATTTCAGATACTGGCTTTATATCAGTATAGTGAAGCGTATTATCTTCTATATTCCTTTGTACTATCCCATTTAGTTTATACATTTTGTCTTTATCAAATACGACTAGCTTTATCTCTGCACCTTCTCTAAAACCTACTAGTTTACTTTTAGATATAGGTGTTAAAATTCTTATATCCCCATTATCAAACTTCTCTATCCTGCTAGTGTATTCTTCATCATCTCTAAACTTTCTCCCCAATATAACTTTATTCCCCGTTTTGAAAATCTCCAAGTTACTCCCCCCAGATATAAAAAAATATATTAATGTAGTATATACTTTCGTATAATTTCTAGGTCTATTTTATTAGTTTTTTTTATAATTACTAGTGCTCTAGTCCTATATCTAGTATATATTATATTTCTAATTATATCAAGATAAAGTAAAAATTTTACATTTACTATTTTTTATAATCCTAACATTCTAAAAACTATCTCTAAAGCTTCTTTATCATTTCCAACCATCATAAATACAGCCATCCATGTCTCATAAAAGCTATTTACTATTCTTAGTCCTTTTTCACTCAAGTTACCTTGCTTTAAAGATTCATTTATAATCTTATCAATTTCTCCCGAAGTTATATCTCCATTTTTTTGTTTAGCAAACTTAGTAAAGTTATTTTTAAATATAGGTAAATGTCCTTTTATAATTTCAATATTTGCTCTCATTTCTTCTGGAGAAACTATTTGTTCTTCTGTATTATCCATATTAATTTTCATCCTTTCATGTGATTATTAATTTTAGTATACTACAATCTAATATATATCAACAACTACATTACTCTTAACATATATATATAACCATAGCCGTTATTAGAACTCACTATAATCTTTACTATTTTATTTTGTGAACTATCACTACTTAATGGAAAATGAAAAAAGTCTTACTAGTTTAGATTAAATCCCATGTAAAAAATTTGTTGTTAAGATATGAATTAATATCTTTAATAAAAAATCACTAATGTTAGGTCTTTATATTCCTAAATTAGTGATTCTCTATCATCTAATTATATTATTATCATTGCTATTAGACATGATGTTATACTACTAGTTAAATTAACCATATCATTGTTGAAAATCCTAAATCCTCTTACAAGCTTATTAGCTTTTCCATTTGAAACACTTTTTTCAGTAAATATATTTAGTTCTTCTGAAAAATATTGAGCCTGTAATAGTAACCCAAATAAACTATCAATTAATGATCCTAAGAATCCAAATAATGTGCAAACTAGAAAATAATATATTAAATTATTATCATACTTATAAATTACTACCCAAGTTAATAAAAATGATAGTGCAACAAACATAGCTCCTAAAAGTGATGATATTGTTCCTAAAAGACTTACTCCACCAGACATACCCTTCTCTATTTTTTTCCCTGTGAGTATAGATATTGGTGATTTTTTACTTAAAACTCCTATTTCAGATGCCCATGTATCTGAATTAAGTACTGCAAAGGACGTAGCAGATATTACTAAGAATTCTACTTGATTATAAAAATAATATAAAATAGAAAATATCAGCCCAGTTATACAATTAACAATTATTTGTATATGATCCCTTGTATCATTTTTCTCATGAATAAGCTCTAAATGTCTTTTTCTATCTTTTTTAAATTTTGAAAGTACACTTGAAGATGCAAACGCACTAAACATTGATACAAAGATTATTATTCCTCCAAAAAAGTATACTAAAGTCCCCATAAAAATCCCGGCTATAAATCCACTAGTAGACAATGCCTTCTTTTTAAAAGATACAAAAGAAACTAAAAAAGAAAGTAGTAATCCTATAAAAACTTGTCTCAATAAGCATTCACCTCCTAAAATATTTTAAGTAAGCCTAAATACACAATCGGTGTCAAAAGAGGTACCGTAAGATTATCGAGTCCGAAAGGTGTTATCGCCTCAACTAATGTAGCAAATAAAGCAAGTATTAAACTAATTACTATAGTATTATTAGGATTATATATAGATAGCGTTATAAAGATAGCTAGAAAAGAAAATATAAACATAGCTAAAGTTCCTTCTACACTTTTAGTTACATTTCCTACCTTATATCTTCTCTTACCGTATCTACTACCTACAGCTGCTGCAAATCCGTCTCCGTATCCTAACGTGAATATTCCAATTCCTCCAACATATGCATATGAACTATCTCTAAAAGTAAGTATTGATAGTATAAGTAACGATATTGCATAATACACTGATCCTAAATCATTCTTAGATCCATCTCTTTCCATAGCTTTGAACAATTGCTTTTTATAAGAAATATAGTTTACAAATACAAATAAAGCTGGAACTATTGATGCTTCTAGTGGGCTATCAAAGAAATACATAGCCGCAATCCACCAATTACAAACTGCTATATGGATAAACTTTCTACTCCATTCACCTGAAATTATTTTTAAATTAGTTAAAACTGTTGAAATTCCTATAATCAAGAATACAAATATTATAGAAACTATTATTCCTATCAATGATCTTCCCATATTTTCCCCCTTAATATGTTTTATTTTATCTGATACTGACCTTTTATACACATTGCCAATTCATCTAGATAAAAACTCCATATAAATTAAATTTTACTTTATTAATTTTAATTAAAATGAGATTATGATAGTTGAACTATATGTGTAATAAAAACTATACAGTTATGTAGTTTTAGAGTTACTAGTAAGACATTTAATATAAGTTTTTTAATTATGCTTTTGTTTTTTGATTAAAGTAACTATATTTATTTTTCTTACAGGATTACTACATTTCTTATAAAAGCTGATTACTATTACATATTTCATGATAACATGTTTTAGTCATTTTTTCTTCATGTTCACATAATTTTATAAGATTATATTAATTTTTTAATATATAACTCATTTAAGTTGTAAACTAAGTTACTTTACAATAATTTGTAGATTAATATAATATTCAATGCTATGTGATACTTAAAAGTTAAAATTTTCAAGAATAATTTATAATTAAAATAGCTTCTTGAATAATATATAAGATATATTATTCAAGAAGCTGTTAATAGAAAATATATTATATGCTAATTTATCTTTTTAATTGATTTAATTTCTTTGATATTTCAAAATATCTTTTTTCTAGTTCTTCCTTTTCTTCTTCCTTACACAAATTAAGTTTAAAAGATATGCTGGAAAGCTCCATCTCTAAGTTTAATATTTGCTCTTTTTTTAAATTTTGATTTTCATTTCTATCTATTTTTTTACTTAGGTAGTATTCATAATCCCCTAAATACCTATTAAGCTTATTGTCTTCTATCTCCCATATTTCTTCTGCCATTTTTTCTACAAAATACTGATCATGTGAAACAAATAAAATAGCACCCTCATAGTCTATGAGAATTTCTTCAATCTTTTCTCTGGAAGTAATATCTAAAAAGTTCGTAGGTTCATCTAATACTAAAAGATTATTTCCCTCTAAAACAAGCTTTAAAAAAGCTACTCTTACCCTTTCCCCAAAACTCAGATCTCCTATTTTCTTAAATATATCTTCTCCTTTAAAAAGCATACACCCTAAAAGAGTCCTTATATAACTCTGATTGCTACAATGTTTCCTCATTTCATCTAATATTGATAAATTTTCATTTAAGTTTTTTAGTTCTTGAGAAAAGTATCCCATTTTAGTGCTAGGGGAAATATATAAATTGCCTTCCAGCTCCTCACTTCCTATAATACCCTTTAGAAGAGTTGTTTTACCTACTCCATTTTTACCAATAATCCCTATCCTTTTTCCTCTAGTTATTTCAAAATTAACATTTTTAAATAGTAGATCATTATATGTCTTTTTAATATTCTCACCTTTTATTAATATATTTCCTACTTTATTTTTTTGATTGTCAAATGATATATTTAACCCTGTTACTTCTTTTGGCTTTTCTACTTTATCTAACTTTTCTATTCTTGATGCTATGGCTTTAGACTTCTTTGCTATAGTAGCAGCTTTTCCTCTATAAAAATCATTCTGAGACATATTATTATATTTATTAGCCCTTTCCATTTGCTTTCTAGCCGCTATTTCTAATCTTTTTCTTTCTTTTTTATATTTTTCATACTCTATAGCTTGTTTTTCAAGTTCTTTATCCTTAGTTCTCTTATAATTAGAATAATTACCTTTGTATTCCTTTATATTTCCTTCGTCTAACTCTAATATATTCGTAACTGTTTGATCTAAGAAATACCTATCATGACTAACTATAAGAACACATCCATGAAACTTTGATATAAATTCGCTAAGCCACTGTATACCATCACTATCTAAATGATTAGTTGGTTCATCAAGTATTAATATATTAGCTTTAGAGAGAATAGCTTTGGCTAAATATACTCTCGTCTTTTCCCCTCCACTTAAAGATTTTAATTGTTGATTATACTTACTTTTAATATTTAAGTTTTTCAATATTGTAGATATTCCTTTATCATTAGTATATTTCTCAAGAAATTCTTCTACTGTTTTTTCTTTATCACTAGACAAATCCTGCGGTAAATATCCTATTTGTCCTTTTACCCTTATACTTCCACTATAATATGAATCTTTACCTATTATCATATTTAAGAGCGTACTTTTTCCAACTCCATTTATTCCTATCAATCCAGTCTTATCACCTTCATATATGTTAAATGACACATCATCTATAATCTTTTTCTCATTAATATATTTTGTAATATGATTAATACTTATCATAACAATTCCTCCTCTAAATAACAAAAAAAGACCTCAGCATTAAATACTGAAGTCCTTTTTAATAAAACTATATAAATAAAAAAGCTATGGACCACGCACCATAGCAACCTTTACATAAAATTATATTTTATAGTAATGTAAAAATCTATACATTAAGCATATAGATTAAATGACAAACCCGGTACTTGCGTATTTAAACGACAAACAAAATAATTATATTCAGTTCTATTATTTTTTGTGTTTGTCATCATTGTCATTTAACTGTACCTCCGAATGTCTTAATATATTAGCAAGGGATATGTTACAATATCTACCATTATTTTATCACAATTTTTATTAAAGTTCAATAACTTCTTTATTTAGTTATTTAACTTAATAAATTAAATTTAATCATTATATACGAAATGTATCAATTTTTTTAGGCCAATTCTTAATAATATATCTAATTGTAAAAAATCCTGATATGAGAATTATTGCTATACCCATAATTCCTAATGACTTAAATTCCTCAGGATTTGTAATATCTGCACTCCTAGATTGATCCTTCATAAAATATGTTATTATCTCAAAAGAAAATACTATTAGATTATTTAAAAAATGTATAAACATTACAATCAATATATTTTTATATTTTAAATATATTAAAGAAACCATTATTCCAAATACAATTGCTCCAATAGCTCCTAATGAATTATGAAGTATTCCAAACAATATGGATGAAGCTATTATTGAACTAGCTACACTCCATCTTATACTTAATCTATTTAACATAACTCCTCTAAACATAAACTCTTCAATTATTGGAGCTATAAATGTTCCAGATATAGATGCAAACATTATTGAGCTTAGGCTTTTTTCGTCATAAAATGACTGATCATTTAAAAGACCTTCTATACTATTAGGTGCTAATAGAAAGACCAAATATAGTATTACAAAAGAAAATCCCATAGACAATATCATATTTGAACTAAGAATAGTTATTATTTCTTTCCACTTTAAATTACTCTTAAAATTTTTTATTAACGGCATTAATTTAACCTTATTTTTTATTATTTTAGAACATATCCAAATAAAAAGTAAAATATTAATAATTAAATTCCAAAAACTAAAATCTAATATTTTATATTTTTTAAAATAAGGAAAAGTAGAAATTATCGCCACTGCTATATTTATTAGAATATATACTCCTACCATTCTTCTTAGCTTTATGCTCCTAAAAACTTCCTCCATTCCTCTCCCCCTAAATTTAAAAATATCTTTAAATAACTCCTAACTAAATTTCTATATCTAATACTTTCGTATCTATTTAATATCTATTAAGCTTTGAACATACTCTAACACACTATAATACCCTTCAAAAGGATATCCTTTACTAAATCTATCTATTAATTCATTATACTCCCCTGCCCATTCATTAAAACCCCTTTTATCTAACATATTGTTATCTTCTTTGATATATTCTTTATTAGTAATATTTTATTTTAAGCTCTTAAACATGATCCAAGTAAGAACCATACTGTAGCTACTTCATACACACTTATATAGTCTGGTTCATATACTTCTATTTCTACATACCTACTGAAGCCATCATGTATACATTTTGCAAGAAGATGATTATATCTTCCATAAAAGTAAGGTTGTACTGCTGCACTATCATTTACTATTTTAATTGGTGTTTTTTTATTTTCATATTCAAAATATCTATTAGGATCTATTCTTTGAGACTTATCTCTAAAAACGTACTTATGCTCCTCCTTATCATCATAAATAGTTAGATTCCATCTGTTATTTTCTTTTACATCTGTAGTGTTATCTAAAACTAAATCCATTATTTTGTTTAATTCCTTATCTAGAGCCTGAACATTTATATAAAGCTTATCCATAAAAAAATAATAAGATAAAATTTTATGTTTTAATTTATGATAAAATCGTTCTACATATCCAACTACCTTCTTGTCTTCATCATATATAGGGACCTTTTTTTGGAAATTAGTTAAAAATAAAACTGGGAATTTAATTGTATACTTCTCCACAGAAGTACCTACTGCTGATGTCATAAAGTTTTCCTCCATTACTCTTATGCTCTTAATATATATCTATAAGTATTATAATACAAAATAAAACAAAAATGTCTAACATCCCACATCCAAAAATGTTTTTAAAAGGTAAAATATATAATTAAGTGTAAAATATTATTCTTTCTTCATTTAATAATCTTATAATACTTATAAAAAACTCACTTATAATTTTATAAGTGAGTTTAGATTTATTTATCATATTTATATATATTTTATATTTTTTTGATTATAGTGAGCTAATAATATGTTCTTCTATATTCCATAATCCTGTTATCCAATCTTGATAAAATTCTTTCTCATGGCAAACAAGAAGTATCGTTCCATCATAATTTATAAGTGCTTCTTTTAAGGCTGATTTTGCATCTACATCTAGATGATTTGTAGGTTCATCGAAAATAATCCAGTTACTTGGTTTCATCATGAGCTTACATATTCTCACTTTAGCTTGCTCTCCCCCACTTAATGTGGACATCTTTTGAAGGACGTGTTTCTGACTAAGTCCACATTTTGCAAGAGCCTCTCTTATTTCTTTCTGGCTTTTTTGAGGAAATTCATTCCATATTTCTTCAACAGGAGTATTATTACTTGTAGCTGATTCTTGTTCAAAATATATCGGATAAAGGTAATCCCCCAGCTCAACTTTTCCTTTTAGTGAAGGAATAATACCTAGAATAGTTTTCAATAAAGTCGATTTTCCAATACCATTACAACCTGTAATAGCAATTTTTTCTCCTTTCATAAGATTCAAGTTTAGATTGCTTATTATAGGATAGTTATATCCTATATCCATGCCTGAACTTTTAAATATAAGCTTTCCTGACTCTCTAGATTGCAAAAATGAAAATGAAGGTTTTGAAAGTGTTTTTGGCTTTTCAAGTCTCTCTATTTTATCCAGCTGTTTCCTTCTACTTTTAGCTCTTTTACTCGTGGAAGCTCTCACAATATTCTTACTTATGAAATCTTCTAGACGTGCAATTTCTTGTTGTTGTTTATTGTACTGCTCAATATACCTTTTAGATTCACTATCTTTAAGCTTTAAAAATTCATTATAGTTTCCAGGATATCGTTTCAAATTAGCAAATTCAATATTATAAATTACATTTGTTATATTATTTAGAAATTCTGTATCATGAGATATAACCATAAAATTTTTAGGATAATCCTTTAAATAGTTGGATAACCACTCTATGTGTTCTTTATCCAAATAGTTAGTAGGTTCATCTAAAAATAAAATATCAGGACTTCTAAGAAGAAGCTTTGCAAGCTTTACCTTAGTCCTTTGACCACCACTTAACTTATCAACAGAAGTATCCATCCCTAGTATATCTAAACCAAGTCCATTAGCCGTATTATCTACAAGACTATCTATTCTATAAAAATCACTTGCATATAAAATATCTTGAAGTCTTCCAAATCTATTTAAAAGTTTTTCACTTTCACTACCATTGACATTAGAAAGTTTATCAGCTACTTCTAGCATTTCTTTTTCTATTTGAAAAAGTTCATCAAATGCAGACTTAAGAGTTTCTCTAATAGTATAGCCCTTTTCAAGTCCTGAAAGCTGATCAAGATATCCTATGTTAATAGATGGCTGCCGATATACTCTTCCTTCATCAGGAATAAGTTTACCTGTCAAAATATTGAAAAGTGTGGTTTTTCCTGCACCATTAGCTCCTACAAGTCCTGCATGTTCTCCTTTCACCATACGAAAAGATGCATTTCTTAATAATACTTTATCTCCAAATCCAAAACTTAGATTTTCAACATTTAAAATACTCATATATATATACCTCCTTGAAATAAAAAAAGGAAAGAGGATGTTAAAAACTCCTCTTTCCTAAAAATATTTATCAATATTATTATTAAAGTGCATAAAAGTTCCTATAAAGCTCATATAAAAAATAAAAGTATAAAGAAAGACTTTATACTTGCAACAAATCAACATTATAAAACTAAATTTATATAAAAAAAGTTCTATAATTTAATAAGCTTATAGGAATTAATTGCAACAAAAAAGAGTCTTATCATTCACATTGTAGTTTTTATTTAATTAGTAGCTAAAAAAGGACGCACTTCTCCCTATGTTAATAGCTAGCCAATTAAAAAAACTACAATATTACTCATGATAGACTCCATCTCCTTCAAAATAAAATTTGTTAATTAAATATATTATATATATAAACAAATCAAAAGTAAATAACAAATTACTTAATTATACATTTATGTGATCTGTAATTAATAAAAAAATATTTAATATATTAGTATTTTCATAATTTTCTATAGTATAGGTGAAAATAGCCTAGCAGCTGAACCTTGAATTTTTTCCAATATTGATCTATCTTTATAGTCTTGATAAGTAAATTCTACACAGTCTTGAAGATCTTTTAAATACTGTACTTTAAGTTCATCTACAGTTCTAGTATCATATATAAATCCATTAACTTCAAAGTTAATGTTAAAACTTCTTACATCCATATTAGTAGTTCCAACAGATGCCATATCATCGTCTACAATCACAGTTTTAGAATGTAAAAAGCCTTTTTTATATAAATAAATTTTTCCACCTGATCTTAATATATCTTCAAAATAAGTATATGAGGCTTTATGAACTATTCTATGATCAGATATTGAAGGAAACATTATTTTTACATCTACACCAGAAAGTATTGCATTTTTTAAAGCTGAAAGCATAGCTTCATCTGGTACAAAATAAGGTGTGTATATATACACACATTTTTTAGCATTAGTTATAGCCGTAAAAAATGCTTGTTTTATACTTTCCCATTTCGTATCTGGTCCACTTGATATTATTTGGATTGGTATTGTTCCCTTTATATCGTTTATGTCTAAGTCTACTTCCCTTTCCGTTATAACTTCTCCTGTAGCAATATACCAGTCTGTAATAAATATAGTATTAAGTCCTTCGGATGCTTTACCATATATCCTCATATGTGTATCTCTCCAGAAACCAAATCTAGGACTCTTATGACAATATTCATCTCCTACGTTTATACCACCAACATATCCTATGTTGCCATCTATTACAGCTATTTTTCTGTGATTTCTATAGTTAAGTTTTCTCGCCATAAAAGGTAATCTTGAGGGTAAAAATGGCTTTACTTCAATTCCTGCTTTTATCATATCTCTGAAATATTTCTGATGTAGTAGAACTAATCTCCAACATCCTCCTTCATCATAAAGCACCCTTACTCTTACATTTTCTTTAGCTTTTTTTATTAAAGCATTTTTTAATCTTTCTCCTATCTCACCTTTTTTTATTATAAAATATTCTATATTTATAGATCTCTTTGCATTTTCTATATCTTTAATTAAACTTTCGAATTTACTTATTCCTTCATGAAATAATGTTAAATCATTCTTTAAAGTTATAGGGGCAAAAGATGTATTTAAGTTAATCTTCATAATCTTTCTACTAACTTCACTATGATAAAAACCGTCTATTAAACTTTTATTCTCTTTCAATAACTTTAATTGATTTTTTATTTCATTTCTAATCTTTATCCCTATATCTTTTGTTTTAGAAATTTCTAAATACTCTTTATATACTTTATCTATCCTTCTAATTTTATTTTTTCTAATGTTTTGTCCAAATATAAGATATATAATTATACCTATTATTGGTTGGATATATATTAATAAAAGCCACGCTAATGTTCTAGATGGATCTCTGTTCTCTAAGAATATAATTAGTCCAGACGTAATTATTGATAAAATCATAAGTCCACCAAATACATTCGTGAAGCTATATTGACCTATAATAGAACTCATCATAAACTTTACCTCTCTTTTTCATGATATAAAGCATTTTGATTATGAATATTTTAGCACAAATATATTTATTAAACGAATATATTTTAATAAAAATAAAATTAAAAGTAAAAAATACCTCTTATAGTTAAAATACAATTCTAGTTTATATTATATTCTTTAGAAATATAATAAACATATTTATATTGACACTTATTATAAATAATGGTATTTTAAGAATAACAATAAAATAAGTTTAATCTTCAGGGCGGGGTGAAAGTCCCCACCGGCGGTAAAGCCCGCGAACCGTAAGGTTGATTCGGTGAAATTCCGAAGCCGACAGTCACAGTCTGGATGGAAGAAGATATATCATGTGCTTTTTATTTATATTCTGAATTAGCATAGACTAAATTCTATTAAAATATGCTAAGTAAATATATTTAACATGTAATCAATAGCCTTGAAGTTTAACTTTAAGGCTATTTTTTATTTTCAAATATTATAGGTATAATTGTTTATTTTACAATATCTTATTAAATCTGAGGTGCATTAACTATGGATAATATATACATGAAAAAGGCTATAGAGTTAGCAAAAAAAGGTATAGGATATGTTAATCCTAATCCTTTAGTAGGTGCTGTTATTGTTAAAGACAATAGAATTATAGGTGAAGGATATCACAAGATCTATGGAGATTATCATGCTGAAATAAATGCATTAACAAGTGCTACAGAAAATGTTCGTGGTTCAACTATGTATGTCAATCTTGAGCCTTGTTCTCACTATGGTAAAACTCCACCTTGTGTAAATACGATTATTAAAAGCGGTATAAAAAAAGTAGTAATAGGTATGAAAGATCCAAATCCTTTGGTATCTGGAAAAGGTATAAATGTTCTTAAGAATAATGAGATAGAAGTAACCACAGGCATTATGGAAGAAGAGTGTAAAAAACTAAATGAAATATTCTTAAAATATATAACTACAAAAACTCCCTTTTGTATATTAAAATCTGCTATGACTTTAGATGGAAAAATTGCCACCTATACTGGAGATTCAAAATGGATAACAAATAGTATTTCTAGAAATTATGTTCATGAATTGAGGCATAAGGTCTCTGGAATCATGGTTGGTATTGAAACCATTTTAAAAGATAATCCCTTTTTAAATACAAGACTTAATAACAAACAAGGTACCGATCCAGTAAGAATAGTTATTGATACTAAAGGAAGAATTCCCCTAGATTCAAATGTACTTAATATTAAATCTAGTGCCAAAACTATTATAGCAACTACAACTCTTATTCCTAAAGACAAGTTAAAACTCCTTGAAAATATTGGATGTGAGGTCATTATAGCACCACTAAAAAATAATCGTGTTGATTTAAACTACCTTATGAAGGCCTTAGGTGATAAGAAAATTGATAGTGTTTTATTAGAAGGTGGTGGTGAATTAAACTTCAGTGCATTAGAAGAAAATATAGTTGATAAAGTCAATATGTTTATTGCTCCTAAAATTATAGGAGGATCAAGTTCTAAAACTCCTGTAGGTGGCTTTGGTGTAAATCTTATTAAAGATTCATTCAATCTATATAACACTAAAGTGCATACATTTGAAAGTGATGTCATGATAGAAGGTTATCTGAAAAAGGAGGGGTAATATTTATGTTTACAGGACTTGTAGAAGAAGTCGGTACTATACAATCTATAATCAGTAACTCTAAGTCTTCGAAAATTATAATAAAAGCAAAAAAAATACTTGAAGATATTAAACTAGGAGACAGTATAAGCACTAATGGGGTGTGTTTAACAGTAGTGGACTTTAGCAATAGTACGCTTTCTGTAGATGTCATGCCTGAAAGTATGAGAAGAAGTAATTTAAAGCACTTATCTATTGGAACTAAAGTCAACTTAGAAAGAGCCTTAAAACTTAGTGACAGACTAGGTGGGCATTTAGTCAGTGGACATATTGACGGAACTGGAATCATATCAGGATATGAAATTGAAAGTAATGCAATATGGCTTACTATAAGTGCTCCTTATAATTTATTAAAATATGTTGTTGAAAAAGGTTCTATAGCTATTGATGGTATTAGTCTAACTGTAGCTTATGTAGATAAAAATGTATTTAAAGTATCTATAATACCTCATACCAAAGAAATAACTACTTTAATTAATAGAAAAATAGGTGATGAAGTTAACTTAGAATGTGACATGATTGGAAAATATGTTGAAAAACTACTAGGTATTAAACATCAATCAAGTGATAACGAGAATATTAACTTTGAATTTCTAAATAGATATGGATTTATCTAAAGTAATGTTTTTCTCAGATAAAAGTATTTTCTAAAGTTTTTTAAACTTCTATTTTAAAAGGAGGAGTACAATGTATAAGTTTAATACTATTGAAGAAGCAATAGAAGATATTAAACAAGGAAAAATGGTAGTAGTTATTGATGATGAAGATAGAGAAAATGAAGGAGACTTAGTTATGTCTGCTGAGAAAGTTACTCCAGAAGCTATAAATTTCATGGCTAAATACGGTAGGGGACTTATATGTATGCCTATTATAAAAGAGAGATTAGAAGAGCTTAATATACAACCAATGGTATATAAAAATACTGACTCACATCATACAGCTTTTACCGTATCTATTGACGCTATAAACACAACTACTGGTATATCTGCTCATGAGAGAGCTACTACTATTTTAAAAGTTCTCGATCCAAACTCTAATAAAAATGACTTTAAAAAGCCTGGTCATATATTTCCTTTAGAAGCTAAAAAAGGTGGTGTCTTAGAAAGAGCCGGGCATACAGAAGCAGCTATTGATTTGGTGAAACTATCTGGTCTTTATCCCTCTGGCGTTATATGTGAGATTATGAATGAAGATGGATCTATGGCTAGAGTTCCAGACCTAATGAAATATGTTAATAAACATAATTTAAAAATTATTACTATAGCTGATTTAATATCGTATAGAAGAAAAAGAGAAATGCTTGTAAAAAAAGTAGCAACATCCAATCTACCTACAAGATATGGGAACTTCAAAATGATCGGTTATGAAAATACTCTAAATGAAGAACACCATGTTGCTTTAGTAAAAGGTAATATATCCAGTAATAGTCCTGTATTAGTAAGAATTCATTCCGAATGTCTTACTGGTGACGCTTTTGGTTCTTTAAGATGTGATTGTGGTGAACAGTTTGACTCTGCTATGCAAAAAATTGCAAATGAAGGTACAGGAGTTTTAATATACATGCGCCAAGAAGGAAGAGGCATAGGATTAATAAATAAAATAAAAGCTTATTCCCTTCAAGACAAAGGAATGGATACTGTAGAGGCTAATTTAGCTTTAGGATTTCCTGAAGATATGAGGGACTATAGTGTAAGTGCTCAAATATTAAATAATCTTGGGATTAATAAAATCAAACTAATGACTAACAACCCTAGAAAAATTAGCGGTCTCTCTGACTATGGTATAGAAATTGTTAGTAGAATTCCTATCCAAACGAATCATAATGAGAGAAATGAATATTATCTAAAAACAAAAAAAGAAAAAATGGGACATATATTAGATTTTGAGGAGGCAAAATAGTATGAAAGTATTTGAAGGTAAATTAATTGCTAAAGATTTAAAATTTGGAATAGTAATTGGAAGATTCAATGAGTTCATAAGTAGCAAGTTACTATCGGGAGCCATTGATGCTTTAACTCGCCACGGTGTAGATCAAGAAAACATAGAAATTTCATGGGTTCCTGGAGCTTTCGAAATACCTCTTGTTTCTAAAAAAATGATAAAATCAAATAAGTATGATGGTATCATATGTCTAGGAGCTATTATTAGAGGTTCTACTCCTCATTTTGACTATGTTTCAAGTGAAGTATCAAAAGGAATTGCTAGTGTATCTTTAGAAACTGAAAAACCTATAATTTTTGGAGTCTTAACTACTGATACTATAGAGCAAGCTATAGAAAGAGCAGGTACAAAGTCTGGAAACAAAGGATTTGAAGCTGCTGTTACTGCAATAGAAATGGCAAATCTACTAAAACAATTTTAATAAGTACACACTTTAAAGGAGTTTAAATTAATACTAAATTTAGACTCCTTTAATATTACTGATCCTTTTTATATATTTTTTATAGTTACAAATGAATCAATCTCAAATATATCAATCTAATTAGTCTAGGAACTTATTCTTCTCTTTTAATTTTTTATTAATAGTTAGTCTAACACTTAAGTAACCCAACTATTTACTATTATTAAAAAAAATTATTCATATCCTGCTATCTATCCAATTAATTATATTTTCACATTGTGTATTAAATAACGACTTATAGGGAAAATTTAAATTAGTAAAGATAATATTAAGCATCAAAAAATGATTTAAAATTGTTTAATATAAAAAATAAACATAGGAATATTATATAAAAAAGGAGAGGTAATAATGTATCTATTCTCTTTTATTATTCTAGGTATTTTTATCTTAAATATGATATTTAGCATAATACTAGTATTTTTAGAAAGAAAAGATCCGGTTACAGCATGGGCTTGGATACTGGTTCTAACTTTTCTTCCTGTTATAGGTTTTATCTTATATATTGCATTTGGTCAAAATATAACTAGAAAAAAAGCCTTTGATACAAAAATTAAAAAAGATGAAACTCTATATAACTCTACTTTAGAACAAATAGGTTATAGTAAAGATAACAAAGTTAATTACGATGATAAAGATATTATTAACTATGAAGATATAATAAATATGCATTTAAATAGTAGTGATTCTATACTTACACAAAACAATGAAGTTGAGATATTTGTTGATGGTAAGGAAAAGTTTAAAAGTCTTATTGATACATTGGAAAAAGCAAAAGATCATATTCACTTAATGTACTACATAATAGAAAACGACGATTTGGCCAAAAAAATAGTGGATATTTTAACTAGAAAAGCTAAAAGTGGTGTTAAAGTAAGATTACTTTATGACTCTATAGGAAGTAAAAATTTAAATAAAGAATTTTTTAAAAGCCTAATAGAAGCAGGTGGAAAAGCTATGCCTTTCTTTCCTTCAAAAATTCATTCTTTTAGCCTTAGACTTAACTATAGAAATCATAGAAAATTAGTCATAGTTGATGGTACCTATGGATTTATTGGTGGTTTCAATATTGAAAATCAATGTATTGGTATAGACGAAAAAAACGGTTATTGGAGAGATACACACCTTAAAATAACAGGAGATGCGGTACATGATATGCAAATAAGGTTCTTACTTGATTGGAGATTTGTATCAGATGAACAAGTTAACTATCAGAAAAGGTATTATCCCAAAATAGATGTAGATAAGAACATAGGAATTCAGATTGTTACTAGTGGTCCTGATTCTGATGAAAAACATGTAAGAAACGGTCTTCTTAAAATGATAAACTCTGCAAAGAAATATATATATATTCAAACTCCTTACTTTATACCTGATAAAACTAGCTTAGAATGTCTTAAAATAGCTGCCATATCAGGAGTCGACGTTAAGATAATGATACCTTTCAAATCTGACAGTGCCTTTGTAGATTGGAGTACTTATTCATATGCAGGAGAATTGTTAGGGTATGGAGCTAAAGTCTATGTGTATAAAAAAGGTTTTTTACATGCTAAATCAATAGTTGTTGATAGCAGTATATCTTCTGTTGGTACTGCAAACTTTGATGTTAGGAGCTTCAAATTAAATTTTGAAGTCAATGCATTTATTTATAATAAAGATATCTCTTTAAAGCTAAAAGATATTTTTGAAAATGATTTAAATTATTGTAAAAGGATTACCTTTGATGAATATATTTCTAGGTCAAATGGTATGAAATTTAAAGAATCTTTTTCAAGACTCTTTTCACCTATTTTATAGTTAATTTAAAGTTATCCTTTAGTTTAACTTCATAGTCATTATATTTGAAATAAAGTTTAAATATCAAACCTCATAAAGTATCATACAAAATTAAAAGTATATTAAATTTACTTTATGAGGCTTGATTATATTTAAAAGTGATACGCATATTATGATTATAAAATTATGCGCTGTAATAGTATAATTGTCATAAGTACATTTTTTCTATTTATCTCTTATATAACATATCTACATGTGGAATATTATCTATATAGTATAACTCTGAAGTTACCTTGAATCCAAAATTTTTATAAAAATCAATAAGATACTCTTGTGCTGAAATTCTAACTTTATTCAATTTAATTTCTTTATCAATGAATTCCATAGTTTTAGATATCAGCTCTTTTGCAAATCCTCTACCACGATAGTCTTTAGAAACGAGTACCCTTCCAAAAGAACATTCTTCATAAGAAATTCCTGGTGGTAAAATTCTCAAGTAAGCTAATACATTATCACCTTCTTTAAGCATAACATGAAAAGCCTCTATATCTTTATCATCACAATCTTGGAATAAATGATTTTGTCCAACTACAAAAGTATCTACTCTTTCTTTCAAAATATTATATAGTTCTATTGAGTTTAATTCATTAAATTTTTTAATATACCATTTCATAATACTTCTCCTTATCTTAGCTACTTTTTGTATAGTCACTTAATTTATTAATCTAATAATCATAAAAATTAGTAATATAATATAAGTTCGATATTACTTTTATTTTTAATATAAGCTTTGAATAAAAATATATAGAATTAATTTTATCATATAAGGGACATATTAATCTTTACAATTCTAGTAAAGCTCAATATTTTATTATTTAGTAGTAAAAATATAGGTTATGTAAAACTATTAGGAGCACTACAAGGTCTTATCATTTAAATATTATATATTTAATGCCCTCATGTTAAACATGAGGGCATTAGTATTAGTTATTCATTGTATCTAATTCTATCTACTATAGAGTCTTTTCTAATATTCTTTTCTATTATATAAGTAACTAGAATCTGAGTTAGAGTAAACATAATAATAACTAATATAGTTTGTATTAGTGGAAACTTATACGTAGCATACGTTGCTGACTTTTTAAATAATATATAAAATGCATATCCTAATCCTATTCCTGTAGGCACTGACAATATAGTACTTATAGCTGCATAGTAAAGTCCTTCTATCTGTAGCATCTTTCTCATTTGAGTATTTGAGAGTCCAACTGCTTGTAGCATTCCTAGCTCTTTTCTTCTTGTAAAAATACTAGTTATCATAGTGTTTACAAGATTAAACATACCTATCAAACCTATTATAGATACGAGACTCATAGAAATTACTTTTACACCTCTTAACTCTTTTTCACGTTCTTCTCTATATTCCTTATAAGACATGTATTTAATTTTATCATTTTTATCTACAATACTTTTTAAAGCATTATTTACTTCTTCATATTTATCTTTATTAACATCTATATATAATCTGCCTACTCTCTCGTCCTCTGTAATTTTACCGAATGTATCTTGATGTGTTATGAAATCATCACCAAGTCCGCTATATCCTATCCATCTTACATTTGAGTTAACTATACCACTTATTAGGACTTCTTTTTTTATTTCTTTAATAATTGTTCCTTTCTCATCTCTTTCAGTAATTTCTAGAATAACTTTATCTCCTACTTTATAACTACTTTCTCCTTCACTTCTAGCTACAGCTAAAACCTCATTTTTACTTTTTAGATTTTCTATAGAAATTTCACCTTCTATAAGATAATCTCTTAACTCTTTCAATGCTGATTCTTCATATCCATATAAAACACTATTTAATTTATCCGTAGTGCTGCCGTCTGATAATTTAATTAACCCTTTATTGTTTTTAACATATACCCAATAATATTTCAGTGTTTCCATCTTTTTTATTCCTTCTAATCCTTTTATATAATTTATCAAAGTCTCATTTAATGGATCACTTTTATCATCTAAATGTACTCTATCTGATGTTAGATGAAAATCATTATTTATATAGCCTTTAGTCAAGCTGTCCACATTCATACTATTAAGAACAGTTGAAAATAATATGAATAATACCCCACTCATTGTAAGTGATAGAATAGTTATTATAGTACGTTTTTTATTTCTCCATAAGTTTAGATAAGCTATATTTTTTATACTAACTTTATCGTATCCTTTTTTTCTTTTTCTTTTTATATCAACATTATTATATCTTATAGATTCTATTGGAGATATTCTAGAAGCAATTTTACTTGGCTTTATTAAAGCCAAAAATACTGTTATGAAGCTTACCAAAGCTGATACTAAAATAATATATGGTGAAAATGTTCCTTTTAGTTCATCTAGATTTAATAAAGGAATTAATAAAAAACTTATAACATGACCTAGTATGATTCCTATTGGTATACTTATTACTGAAAGTATTATTCCTTCTTTGAAAATAATTTTCCTAAGTTGCCCTTTAGTTGATCCTAGAGCTGATAATAGTCCTAGCTGATTAACTCTTTCTACTATGGAAATATTGAATATATTATATATAACTATAATTGTTGCAAATATCACTATAACCCCTACTATTATAAAAGGAATAAGACTTTCAAAATCTGTTTTTAATATATTTATATAGTCGGTATTAACACTTATATTTTTTTTATCAAGCGCTATACTACGACCTATCATATTTATATTTTCTTCAATGTTTTTATTACTTTTCAACTTGACATAAGCAGTACTTTTTATATCCTCATTACGATTTTCTCTTAAAACTAAATCCCTCGAAACAATTCCAAGTGAATTATATGATTGTTTTGAATTTATATTATCTTTTAAAATCCCAGTTAAAATAAATGTTAATTCCTTTTCATCACTTATCTTTCTATCACTATCATCATTTAAAGACTTTCCATATTTTAATTTAATAGTTTCTCCAATTTTGGGTTTTAAATTAAGTTCTTTAATAACCCATTTTTCTAAAGCCACTTCATTGCTTTTCTGTGGTAATTTACCTTTTTCTAAGTCCATATTCATAAGGTGTGCTGTATTTTTATCAGCATAAATTAAACTAATATATCCATCTTCAGATTCTTTAATTCTACTATTTCCTAACTTTATATACTCTCCTACTTTTTCAAATTTAAGATTATTTTTTATGATACCAAATTGCTTATCATTTAAGTTCTTGTACTTACCATGAGCACTTCCTGTTTGTCTTACAATTTGATTAATCATCATTTGATTAATACTCTTTGACAAGATACCTATAGATGTTATTAAACATGTAGCAAATATTATTGTCAGCAATACCAAAGTGTTTCTAATTTTATATGATTTTAAATTCTTTCTAACAAGGTTTGATATAGTGTTCATCTTTCAAACCCCCGTTTTCTTTTACTTGCCCATCTTCAATTCTAATTACTCTATCTGCCATTTGAGCTATTTTCTCATTATGAGTAATCATAATAATAGTTTGATGATAGTTCTTTACAGATAGTTTTATTAAAGACATTACTTCTTGTTCTGTTTTAGAGTCAAGATTTCCTGTAGGTTCATCTGCAAGTATTATTGAGGGCTTTGTTGCAAGAGCTCTTGCTATAGCTGTTCTTTGTTGTTGGCCTCCTGATAATTCACTAGGTAGTGAATCTCTCTTATCATATATACCTAGCATATCCATTATGTTTTTTACATAATCTTTATCTACCTTCTTTTCATCTAGCCCTATAGGTAACGTTATATTCTCCCAAACGTTTAAAACAGGAACTAGATTATATGATTGAAATATAAATCCTATTTTTCTTCTTCTAAATATAGCTAGTTTATTATCATCCATTTCGAATATATTCTTTCCATCAATTATTACTTCTCCATCTGTAGGTCTATCCAAACCTCCTATCATATGTAAAAGAGTACTTTTCCCAGATCCTGATGTTCCAACTATAGCTACAAACTCTCCTTCTTCTATACTTATATTAACTCCATCTATAGCTTTCACTATATTCGTTTTTTTCCCATAGTGTTTTTTTAATGACTTTGTTTCTAATATTTTCAAATCATTACCTCCTAATTTCAAAAATTGTTCCGTATACTTAGAGAATATCATCTTTTTATTACAAATGACTTTCAATGTTACTTACACTTTTGTAAGTATACAATTATGATTTTACTTAATTAGTTTATTTTTACTTTTTCATAAAATATTGTAAAACTGTTATTAAATTCTTCACAAAGAATTATAGGTTCTACCCTAATTCTACTATAACGATATAAAGTATATAATACTACTCCTATACTACTGTTAAAAAAGTTTAACAATAACTTTACAGTTCACCAAATACCTTGTTTCACATACATTACCATATTTTATATAAGATTAATTAAATTAGTGAGATAGTTAACGATTTCTTGGAAATTTCCGTTAAATTCATTGAATTCTTTACTAATCTATAAAATTGGTAGTTTGACGATTGTATGTATTTCCTCTAATATCAATATAGTTTAATTAAACTTTGTTAGGATTTTAACCAATTTTGCAGTATTAAAGGGGATGATGTCTTCAGAAATATACTTAAAAATTTACTCATAAATAATTCATATATGGAAAGGAAAATTGTTAATGAAATCTATATTAAGAAAAAAAGATGTGGCTTCAATCTTAAATGCTAGTAGCTCTACATCTCTAGAAAAGACTTTAGGTGCATTTGATCTAACTCTAATGAGTATCGGTGCAGTAATTGGAACAGGAGTAATGGTTTTAGCAGGGCTTGTAGCATCAAGAGATGCAGGACCAGCCGTTGTACTATCTTTTATTGCTTCTGCAATTGTATGTATACTTGTTGCTTTATGTTATGCTGAATTCGCATCCTCAATACCAAGTTCAGGTAGTGCATATGCATACATTTATGTATCCTTAGGGGAATTCATTGCCCATTTAGTTGGATGGTCTCTTATGATAGGATACACATTAAGTACCGCAACTGTTGCTGGAGGATGGTCTGCGTACTTTAATGGACTATTAAATGAGTTTGGACTACATTTACCTCATAAACTTATAAGTATTCCTAGTCAAGGAGGAATAATCAATCTTCCAGCTGTTATTATAGTATTATTTGTTACTTATCTACTTTCCCGAGGAACAAAGGAAAGTAAAAAGATAAATAATTTAATGGTTATTGTGAAAATTGGTGTTATAGTTTTATTCTTAGCAGTAGGTGCGTTTTATATAAAACCTAAAAATCTAACACCTTTTATGCCATTTGGATGGAAAGGCGTATTTTCAGGAGCTGCATCTGTATTCTTTGCATTTACAGGATTTGACGCAGTTTCAACATCAGCTGAGGAAGTGAAAAATCCTCAAAGAAATTTACCAATAGGAATTGTTTCATCATTAGTTGTTTGTACAATTATATATATTATAGTTTCATTAGTTTTAACTGGTGTTGTACCATACTCTGAGCTAAATGTAGGAGATGCTATGGCATATGCACTAAGTACGGTAGGACAAGGTTGGGCAGCTTCTATTCTTTCAGTTGGTGCAGTAATAGGGATTATGGCTGTTATGTTCGCATATAGTTTTGGTGCATCACGTATATTATTCTCAATGAGCCGTGATGGATTACTTCCAAAAGCTTTTTCTAAAGTAAACAAAGAAACAAATGTACCAACAATTTCAACATGGATAATAGGAATTATAGGATCTTTAATGGCAGGAGTTGTAGATTTAAAACAGTTAGCAGATCTTGCAAATATGGTTCTTATAGGAACATTTTTACTTGTAGCAGTATCTGTAATTGTACTTAGAAAAACACATCCTGACTTAAAAAGAAGCTTTAGAGTTCCATTAGTGCCAGTATTACCTGCTATAGCAGCATTTGCATGTTTATTTTTGATGTTTAATCTATCAAAGATAACGTGGGTATACTTTGGTATTTGGTTAACTTTAGGTTCAATTGTTTATTTTACTTATTCTCATAAATATAGTACATTACAAAGTGATATTGAAGATAACCTTGAATTAAAAGTTAACGTATAAATTAATTATACTTTTTCTTGTATACTAAATACTATATAATATATACAAGGCTACTCAATATTGAGTAGCCTTTAATTATAACCTTATAAACTACTTACTCTTTTGTAAGAGTATGCTAAACTTTGTTCCAACCCTTTCTTTAGAATCTACCAATATACTTCCTTTTTGATCTTCAAGTATCTTTCTAGTAAGATAGAGTCCAACCCCTGACCCTTCTATTTGATTGATTTCTTTTGACTTACCTCTATAAAATCTTTTAAAGATATCATTGAATTCTTTACTGGGAATACCTATACCGTTATCTTCTATATTTATTTGTAAATAAAATTCTGTTTCTATTGTAGATATGTTAACTTGCCCATCTTTATTTGTATATTTAATGGAGTTTTCTAGAACATTAAATATGGCTTCTTTAGTCCACTTAATGTCATGGCAAACTTCCACGTTTTTAATATCTGTATTAATACTAATGTTCTTGTCTAATGCCTTTATATATATTCCATTTATAGCTTCAAGTATAGTTTCTTTTATATCTCTTTTCTTTATATTAAGTGTAATCATTCCAGCTTCTAATGCAGAAATTTTCATAAGTGAATCTGTAAGCCATTGTAATTTATTTATTTCTTTTTTACTTCTTTCCAAGAATTCTCTTCTTTCTTCCTCATTAGTAACATTTTCTAATAATATAAAGTTAAATAATTTTATTGAAGACAAAGGAGTTTTTATTTGATGTGATATATCTGTTACAAGAGACTTGATATTTTCTTTTTCCTTTGTTAATTCTTTCAAGGTTAATTCTAGTCTTCTTGTCATCTGTTTAAACCTAATATTCAGACTAGATAATATACCTTCTTCATCATAATCCATATCTATTTTGAAATTATTGTTGTCTATATTATCTATAGCAGTAGAAAGTATTTCTATTTTATCTACAAAAGCTTTAACAAACTTCATGTAGAAGACATAACTGATTGTCATTATGGTTAGCATAAGTACTATGTCTATATTTAAAAGTTTATAAGAGTATTTTTTAAAATTATTATCATGAAATATATTTATACTTTTATCGTATCCATATTTATTTAATATTCCTTCACCTTTTTTAATATCTTCTTCACTCTGAGTATATATTGCATTTTTGACTATATCTAATTCGGCCTCTGGATAAATAGTTGTAAGTCTACCTACAATGCTATACGTTAATCTCGCATTTTCTCTATGTATGTCTCCTACTATATAATAGTGTACGGCTAAAATAAGTATAGTTAATATCAATAAAATCATTGTTAATATAAGTAATATCTTTTTAAAAAGGGGATCCCTTCTAATATATTCAATCATCTATTCATACACCTCTCCGCCCATATATACCCAAGTCCTCTAACATTCTTTATATACTTAGCTTCTGAGGGGTCATCTTCTATCTTTTCTCTTAATCTTCTTATATTAACTGCAATAGTGTTTTGATCTATAAATATTCCATCGCTATCCCAAATCTGTGATAAAAGCTGCTCTTTTGTTACTATTTGTTGGGCATTATCTATTAAATATTTCATCAATTTTAACTCTGTTTTACTTAAGCAAATTTCTTCTTCATTTTTAGTAACCTTCATTTCTTGAGGATAAAAGACTATATCCCTAGAAACTATTGTTTCATGTATCTCCTTGTTACTTCTTCTTAATATTGCGTTTATCTTAGATATGAGTACCATAAGACTGAAGGGCTTTGTAACATAATCATCTCCACCTACATCATATCCTCTAACTATATCTATTTCTTGATTACATGCTGTTAAAAAAAGTACTAGCACATCACTATTTTTTCTTATTTCATTACAAAGTTCAAAACCACTACCATCTGGTAATCCTACATCCATTATTATAAGATCTATGTTTTCGTTATAAAATAGTTCTCTAGCTTTATTCACTGTTTCAGCTGTAAATATCTTAAATCCTTCTTTAGTCAGTCTAAAGCTAATCCCTCTATTTAAAGACTCATCATCTTCTACTAATAAGATATTAGTCACCATATCACCTACTTATATATTTTTATATAGATTATCATAAAGTTACCATATAAGATGATTTAATACAATCTTATAAATAGAATTTTAAGAACATGTTAAAACCGTACACCAATCAAGTCTTGGTGTACGGTTTAGATTTTTTTTACACTTTATTTAATTAATATCCAAACATCTGATTCCCCTGGTACATTACCTTTTGTCCAATACTTTGCTTCATAAGTATTTCCTTTATAAGTTACTTTATCTCCACCATTGTAAGCTTTATCTTTGTTCCATTCTACAGCCACATCACTTAGTAGTTTCCATGCGTCAGATTCTTCTGGATTGTTTCCTTGTGTCCAATATTTAGCCTCATACTCTAATCCATTATAGATTACTCTTTCTCCACCAAGATAAACTTTACTTGGGTCCCATTGGGGTAAACTAGTATCTATTTCTTTTACATTTACAGTAATAGTTTGACTTTCAACTGAGCTTAATCCATCACTTAAAACAGCTTTATATACATATTCTCCTACTTTGTTACCTACCACTGAATATTTCACTTCTTGAAGTACATCTTTATTTTCTTCTATATTTACTTCTTTTACAACTTTGTTATTTTCATATATTTTAACATTGTTTCCTTTATTGTTAGAAGGCACTTTTACATTTATAGTATAGTCACCTTCTTTTTGACCTTTTAACACGTCTATATTAGGAGCTTTAAGTGTAGGTTCTATTACTACTCCACCATCATCCTTTTCTTCAAATTGTTTAAATATAGATGCAAATTCGTATTCCTTCTGTGCTATTCCACTAAAGTCGTGAGAAGGATTAGGATTCCAAGGTCCGTTAGGATCTTCCTTGTCTCTATTGATAGACCACATTGATAAAAGCCCTATCTTCTTTTCTCTAGCAAACTTTGTTAAAATTCTTGCATCTTCTTGATAGAATACTTCATTTTTATTGAAGTTCTGTCCTACCATAGGAGTTATACCTACCATAGGCCAAAGTTCTTCATCAGTTTTTGTTATTCCTACTGATTTGTAAGCATCTTTTAAGTTTCTTACTAGATTTTCTCCTGCTGAAATTGAATGTTTAGCTAATTCTCCTGGTTGAAGCTTAGATGGTACATAGTATGGACCAAATTCCATAGTCATAACATTTACACCCTCAAGTTTTACACCATGTTTTAAAGCTGATTTTACTACTTCTATACCATCATTAGTAAGACCTGTAGGCAATACAGGTAGTGTATACCATACTTTTACATCTTTATATTTTTCATCTTTTTGAAGTAGGGCTAGTGCCTTTGATCTTCTCTCTATAGACTCTTTATGAGCTACCCAACTTCCTTCTATATCAAAATCTATATATTTTAAATTGTAAGCATCTATTACTTGAGCATATATATCTTTAAGTTGTTCTGGTGTAGAAGCTGTAACCGCTAATGGAGTTCCATTTGCTCCACCAAAAGAAACCATTACTTCTCCATCTTTTGCTCTTAACTTGTTTATAACATCTTTTTGATGGTTCAAATTATATTCACTGAATCCACCCCAACGTGGTACAGGTTTTGTTCCACCTTCTGATACTATGAAAGCTAGAACGTATTTATTTGCACCTGTTTTTTCAACTTGAGATATATCAAAAAGTGGCCAAGCTGTAAAATCTACATAAGGTACAAACGAATGTAATGGAAGCCTATTAGGATCTTCTTCTCCTCCATTGTTACCACCACCAGATGATGGATCAGTAACCTCTACTTTTAAATCTCTACTTATTAAAGATGATTTATTGTCTAAAGTTTCTAATTTATATATGTAAGTTCCTTTTTCCTTTTTAAAGTCAAATTCAAATACTTGATCTTCTTTTGATTCTTGCTGTATAGATTTCTCTTCTATAACTTTATCATTTTCATACAATTTAAATTTATTTGCTGTATTTAATCTTGGTATAGCTACTTTTAACTTATATTCACCAGTATTTTTACTGTTGTCTACACTTAAAATACCTTCTTTAAGTACAGAGTCTACTTTACCACTTGTCATTTCTTTGTAAGCTATAGTAGTCATAGGAAAATTACTATATTTATCGTCACCTGAAATTTCCCATATTATCAAACCACCATAACCATTTTCTTTTACATAATTACTTTTTTCCCTTAGAGACTCTTCATCCTCATATGTAAGCATTATACCTTTAGACTCATTATATAAATAAGGCGCTTTAGCATATGGATCTCTATATTTTTTCCATCCTGATGTAGTTTCTAATTTTTTCAACTTAAACCATGGTTCTTGTCCTCCAGGATAAGGATTAGCTGGATCATCCCAATCCCCTAAGTGATTTCCATTAGCTTTTGCAAATAATCCATTTTCCCCTGTTTCTTTTACTATTCCAGACCATCCTCTTGAGTAGAAAGGAGTTCCTACATTCAGTTTTTCAGCAGGAATATTATATTCATTCTCAAATATTTTCATTGCTGTATCTACATTGTATTTTTCTTTTATATTTACTGGTGATGTTCCAGATGGATCATTTGGATTTTGATATAAAGGTGAATGATGATTAGTAACTTTTTCCCAAGCACCATGCATATCATAAGTCATTACGTTTATAAAATCTAAATATTGATGATACTTATCAGGCTCCTGATATTGTAATTTATCATATCCAGAAGGAGCTGCTATAGTTAATAATTTATTTTTAAGTCCATTTGCGTTATATGCTTCTCTCATTTCTTTTAATAGAAGTGTGAAGTTTTCTTTATCTTCTGGACCTCCAGGACATCCTCTATCATATTGGTCATTAGTATCCCTCGGTCTATCTACTCCTGGATACTCCCAATCTAAGTCTATACCATCCATGAAAGGATATTGTTTTAAAAATTGTATTGCACTATCTATAAATACTTTTCTCGTCTCTTTAGTCTTAGCCATGTCGTGGAAGTTTTCTCCTCTAGTCCATCCACCTACAGATATTAATACTTTTACATTTGGGTATACGTTTTTATAATATTTGTATTCTCCCATATGACCTGACAACTTACCCCATCCTTCTGAATGAGCAAACTGTTTCTCATAATCTGCGTATGTATCTAATGATGTTAGTTTGAAGTTTCTGTCTATTGTAAAAAATGCATGGTTTATATGAGTCACTCTATCCCATGGTATGTCTTTAACTTCAAAGCTTTGGTGAGCTGAGTTATATGTTCCCCAGTTAGGAAAATATGCCACTACTTTTTTAGAGCCTGTACTACTTCCATCTCCAGTAGCTTCTACAAAATTTGTAGAGGTTGTCCCAAAAACAGAGATGAATGAAAAAATAACAGCCATAAGAATTGAAGTTAATCTAATCTTCTTTCTCACAATACTACCCCCTAATAAAATTTATTTTTATGTTGCTCATGTAAATTTTATAATCTTTTACATTTTTAGACAATAAGTTGCTTGTCCTAATTAACTAGTAGTATTAAAGTCTCATGCTATGATTTAGGCCTTATTTTCATAGTATATAATTACCATTTATCTCATTAACATTACTAATATAAAAAACCTTTAAAGTAGATTAAAAATTCATTATCTATCTACTCTAAAGGTTTTTTAAGCTTAACATTATTTATTTTAAAACATCATATTATATTAGTTTATTTTAAGTTTTCTAAGTACTCCCAATCTTTATAGCTATACGTTTGAAGTGTTTTAGAATTCACCCATATTTGATTTATTTTAGGCTTATTAGGTTTAGAGAAAAATATGTATTCTAATAAATAATAAGTATTATTATTTTTCTTTTTCTCATCACCATATACTTCTATATCTATGACATCTTTATGTTTTTCCTTATAAATTTTTTCAATTTCTTTAGGACTATAAGCTTTTCTTTCATTATTTATAGCTTCTGAAGCTATAGTGTCTTGAGACTCATCATCAGCTGTCATATAGACACTAATACCATAGCCTATACCTACTCCCACTAATCCACATAAGAATAATCCTAATATTCCAATCAAAACTGTTTTCTTCAACTATATCGACCTCCAATATGTTGATAAAAGTATAATACTATAAATCGTCCTAAATTAAAAAAACTACAAATAGTACTTAATATAGAATACTAAGTCTACTTGTAGCTTATTAATTTACTATATCACATATTTATATATATCTTCTACTGGGTAATCTATGCAATTTAGATTCAAAAAGTTACATTTTGGTAAAAATCTAAGTTATTCTTACTTTTCGTAAAACATTTCAACATGTGGTATAGAATCCTCTAGATAAATATCTGATACAATATTAAATCCAAAGCTCTTATAAAAATCTACAAGATAATTTTGAGCTGATATCCTTATTTTTGTTTCTTCCATTTCCTCTTCTACAAACTTTATAGCTTTTAACATCATTTCTTTTGCATATCCCTCTCCACGATAACCATCCGAAACCATTATTCTTCCTAAAGAAACTTCTTCATATGATACTCCCTTTGGTAATATACGTAAGTAAGCTATTATGTTATCCTTATCTTTAAGCATGAGATGAAAAGCTTCAATATCTTTATTGTCGCACTCTGTATAAGGACAGTTTTGTTCTACCACAAATACATCTATTCTTTCTTTGATGATATTATATAGTTCTAATATCTCTAAATCTTGAAATGTTTTAATTTCCCACTGCACTGCTATCTCTCCTTTTATATATAAATCTTCGTCTCATATGTTTCGTTTTAAGAAATTTTAAATAAGCTATCTCTAAAATATATTAAAAGTATACTTTAAAGATAGCTTGTTTAATTTATCTATTCAACCCAACGGTTTGGTTGAAAATAATCTGTATAAATTCCGTATACACTATGTTTTCTCAAGTTTTCATATGTTGCTAATTCGTTAATAGTATGAACATAAGTTGGAACCCCTATTTCTGAAAGTCTTTTAGGCAAAGTAGTAAATCCTCTATTTGATGGCATTGTAATTCCTAATAATCTGTTTGCCCTAGCAAATTCTACTATCTGATCATCAGTTGCATGAGAAAGATAAAGTGTTAAAATAATATTTTCATATCCCATTTTTCTAACTTCATTATACTCACCAAATGAGTATATTTGTGGTATAAACTGTTTTTGTAAACTTGGATAACGTTCTTTTATTAATTTAAGTACACTAAGATTACTATTCTTAATATCTGTGACTATAAAAACATCACTATGATTGGCTAACCAACCTGCAAGCATGTCCACATTCATTAATGTCAAATTCAAAAATTTTGGTTTAGTCATGAATTCCTGTAATGAATATAATTTTGGTTTTTCCATAAATAGTCTACCAGACATATGGCTCCAATCGTGTATTAGCACTGGATAGCCATCAGTTGTTAGATCAAAATCTAGTTCTATAAACCTAAATCCATTTTTATAACTTTCATTAAGAGCTTCCATCGAGTTAGTATATTGAAATCCGTATATAGCTCCACCAGCGTGAGCAACTAACCTTGGTAAGCTAGATATTCCATTTTGAGCACTCACTGTATGAGAAGTAAAAGTTGAAAATATAAAAATAAAACATATAATACCAGCTACTAATCTCTTCCTAATTTTCATTATCTGTATATCCTCCTATGTAGTTTTAATTTAGATTGTAGTATAAGTCACATTATGTATATTATATCATATTAACCATTTTAATCCATATCCTTGTGATTAAGATTGTCTCTTTATGTATTACTTGAAATAATCATATAAAATTACAGCCTAATAAGTATCACTATTATGTAAATATATTAAGCACATAGTCATAGATAATATAAAAGTAAATATAGCTATTATCAAAGTATATATAGGAAAAATTCCAGAGATAATGTTAGATAGTACGTTATTATGAAGTGCTTCTGTTTTTAGTACATTCAATGTTGGAAATAGAGTTGGAATATAGTAGATTAGATTTTCTGGTAATTTTACCTGCAAATATATATTTAATACTGAAACTATTATGGAATAAATAAAAGGTATAACTAAGTTTTTACTTACTAGACCTAAGAAAGCACTAATAGGAATTAGCACAATTTGAAATATTAATGAAAACAAGTTAACGTTAATATGATATCTTAGTATTTCTTTAGTAATAGTATCATTTGAAAATAATGCTATTAATATAAACATAATGATAAATTGAACTATGTAAACTATAGATATTATTAAAGACATAGTTATTATCTTTCCTACAAATACTTTATATTTAGAAAAAGGATATGTATATAAAGTATTAACAGTTCCATCAGTAAATTCTCTTGAAAATATGTAAGAGCAAATGTTTATAAATAATAAAGAAAATATTAATGCGAATGAAATGAACTCAACTTGATATAAATATTTTTCTAATTTAATACTTTGTCCATAAAATATTCCCATACCGTCAGATAAAAATATCGTATTAAGCATAGCTGTTATTACTAGTAGTATAGTTAAGTGAAGCCGTTTTAACTTTAATATCTCTGAGTATATTAAGTTAATCATCACTACTACCCCCAGTCAACCTAACAAAGTAGTCTTCTAAGTTATTACTTTTTAGCGAGATCTCTTTTACTTCAACATCATTTGAAACTAACTCTTTATTTATCTTTTCTCTTAAATCTAACTTTTCATAGATCCTTATATTATTGTTTCCCAAAACATTATAATCTGTTATGCTAAAGTTATTCTCTAGTATGTAGCTAGACCTATATATATTATTAACCTTCAATTCTAAGTAATCTTTACTTCCATTTTGAAGTGTTTCAAAATCTAGCTCTTCTAAAAGCTCTCCTTTATGTATAATTCCAATTTTAGAAGAAATCTGTTGAATTTCATTCAACGTATGACTAGAAACTAGTATAGTAATTTCTCTTTTCCTACATAAGTTCAATAGTAACTCTCTAACCTCTATTATTTCTATTGGATCTAGTCCATTTGTAGGTTCATCTAATATTAGAAATTGTGGCTTATGAATTAATGCTCTTGCTATTCCCAATCTTTGTTTCATTCCTAAAGAAAAAAACTTTACTTTCTTATCTTCTATATCTGATAGCTTTAATCCAACCATATCTAAAGCATCTTTTACATAGCTTTTGTTAGGGATTCCCATAAGTCTTCTGTGTATTTCTAAATTTTCCTGTGCTGTTAAATTAAGATAAAACCCTGGAAATTCTATTATAGATCCTACCTTTGGATACATTTTACTTGAAAAAGTTTTTTCTCCGAAAATCTCTACTTCCCCATAACTAGGTTTGGTTAACCCTAATATCATTTTAAGGGTTGTTGTTTTCCCGGAACCCTTACGACCTACAAAACTATATATTTCCCCCTGATTTATACTTAGATTTAAATCCTTGACGACCTCTATTCCCCTATACTCTTTAGTAAGATTAAAAGTTCTAAGTACAGAAACCATAATTTTTATACCCCTTACTATTATTTTATGGTTCCATTGTATAATATAAATATTTCACCTATATTACCCAAAACTTACATTAAAATTACATTTTTAATTTCACTTCAAAAACTGTTTTTTCATAAGGCTTACTAAAAACAGATATTTCTCCTCCTACCTGTTCTACCAATTTCTTCACGATATTAAGTC
Source organism: Gottschalkia purinilytica (assembly GCF_001190785.1). NCBI lineage: Bacteria > Bacillati > Bacillota > Tissierellia > Tissierellales > Gottschalkiaceae > Gottschalkia > Gottschalkia purinilytica. The sequence continues at coordinate 50,047 of NZ_LGSS01000008.1, forward strand.
CTATACCACTACTTTCGAGATCGTCATAGCCTTTTACTACCCTATATCCTTTGTCAAATATATATGGAACATCTTTTTCATCTATCCCTATACCTTTATCCCATACCTTTATTAATACATGTCCATCTTCCACTTCTAATGATAATCCTATAACTTTTCCTTCACGACCATACTTTATACTGTTAGATATTAGATTACTAAGTATTCTATCAACAATATCTTTATCAGAAGTTATAAATACATCTTTTTCCGGTAAAGTAACTGTTGGCGTTAAATTTAAAAGAGTTATTTTATCTGAAAATAGTATTACATTTTTTCTTATAGCTTCTGATAGGTTAAATTCTTTATTATTTATAAGTAACTCCAAAGTTTCTAATTTTGATAATATAAAAAAGTTGTTAACTAGATTTTTTAGATATAATGCTTTTACTTCTATAATATTTAAATATTCATTCAAGTCCTCTTTTGTCATAGTTTTAGATGTTTTAATTAGCTCCATATACCCAATAAGTGAGGTTAAAGGAGTTCTTAAGTCATGTGATATATTTGATATTAGAGTTTTTAAGTTTCTTTCATACTCTATCTTCAGACTCTTCATTTCTCCATAGTGATCTATTATATTATTTATTTTTGCTACCAATTCATTAATTGTTTTAGATCGTGTTTGTGTGAGAATTCTTCCTTTAAAATCTTCTTTTTTAGATATATCTATATCATGTGATATATTTTCAAATTGTGCCATTAATCTAGTAATTACTATTAACAAAATTATGTTTAAGCAAATAGATGCAAATAAAAATAAAATCATATCAAATCTCCTAACCTATATCCTATTCCCCAAAGTGTAGTAATTATTTCTGGATTATCTGGATTATTTTCTATTTTTTTTCTTAATCTTCTTATATGCACGTTTATTATATTATCATTATCGTAGTAAGGCTCATTCCATACTAATTCAAATAATTCAGTTTTTGTAAAAACTTTTTTAGGATTATTCATTAGTAGTTTCAGAGTTTTGAGTTCTTTAGGTGTTAATCCTATTTTCTCATTATTTCTAATTAAAATATATCTATCTAAATCCAAAATAACATTACCTATTTTTATTTGTTTCTCTTTATTTAGCGAAATATTATAGTTTGTATTTCTTCTAAGCCGAGAATTTACTCTTGCTTTTAACTCTAATATAGAAAATGGCTTAGAAATATAGTCATCTCCTCCGAATTCTAGTCCACGAACTATATCACTCTCCTCATCTTTTGCAGATAAAAGTATAATAGGAACATTGCTTTCCTGTCTTATTTTTTTCATAACTTCTATCCCGTTTATATAAGGTAACATTACATCTAGCAAAACTAAGCTTACATCTTCATTAAACATTTTAAATCCTTCTAGCCCATCAAAAGCTTGAATAACATTATATCCTTCTTCTTGTAGTGCTTTGAAAATTAAGTTATTTATTTCCTTGTCATCTTCTACCAATAGTATGGCTAGTTTTTCCACTTTACCACCTCAAGGTAATTATAGCACGTATATACAATTTTTAAATAGAATAATGTTAAATTTGTATGTATTTTGCATTATAAGAAAATATTATTACAAAAAAGACTGATTTTCAAAAATAATCCACTATTTTTGAGAATCAGTCTTTATAAATATTATCTATTTTATATATTTCATTATTTCAACACATATGTTATTACCCCAATAGACACCTTTTGGAGTCATGTTGTATTTATTATTTTTCTTTACTAAATATTCTTTTTCTAATAATTCATCCAAAAAGCCTCTAACTTCTTCTTTTAATATATCTTCATATTCACATATAGGAATATAACATTCTTGTATACATCCAACTAGTTGAGATATTTTTTTATACTTACTATCCATAAGCATTCCTTCAGCATTATTTTTCTCAATGTTTTCTACATACTCTCTATATTTATCTATATCTCCTGGATTTGCATATACTAAATTTCCAAAATTTCCTCCAGCAGCGGCACCTATAGCTAGTGTATCTGCTCCTTTATGACGTGCTCTTATATATTCATAATTATCATGATTGACTAACTTAGTAAGTTCTAATAATGAAAATCCATTAGATAATGATTTATTGTATATAGTGTTGAAAAATTCTAAATCTTTATCATTTTCATTTACATTTTTATTTTTAAGTAGCGAGTTTTCCATCATTATTAGTGAATAAAACGAAAATCCACCTAAATCTAAAGAAAATATTGTATCTAAATCATATAATAGTTCACTAGTATCCTCATCTGGATAGTTATATATAAGGTCTACGTTTATATTTTTAAAGCCCATCTCTTTCATATTCTGTATCTTTTCACATGCAGTTTTTCCAGTACCTTTTCTACCTAAAAATATTCTTCCTCTATCATTAAAAGTCTGAATTCCTATACTAAATCTATTAACTCCATTTTCTTTAAACACATTGAGCTTGTCCTCTGTTAATTCTGTTATTGTGGTTTCTATACTTACTTCTGCATTATCTTCAATATTAAGGTTGTTATTAAGAGCTTTTAATATCTTTTCTAATTCATCTGCATCAAGAGTTGTTGGGGTGCCTCCTCCAAAATATACAGATTTATACTTAGAGCTTTTTATATATTCTTGTTTTGCATAATACTCTATTTCTCTTACAACTAAATCTGCATAGTCTTCTGATGGTTTACATAAGCTTCTTCTCATTGTGCAAAAAGTACATATTTTATTACAAAATGGTACATGTAGATATATAGCATTTTCTTTGTCACCAGTTTGAGCCTCTTGCAGATGCTCTCCAATACTTTTTTTACCTCTAAAATAAGACATCATCATTCCATGAGAAGCATGATGTGATTTTGCTCTTTCTTTAAACATATTTACACTTCCACAGCTAAACTTTTAAAAGCTAGTTTAAATATATGTTTAGCTCTTTCAAAGTCTTCCTCATTAGGATGGCGACTTGCTATTTCATATCTCTTTAGCTTTTCTTCAGTTATAGCATGAGGATGATTGTCAGGTAATGATTTAAACATTTCTACTAGCTTCTCATCTATTTTTCCTTGACAGATGAAATCCCCTATTATTTCATTTTCTTTAACTATATCTCTTGCATTTTGCATACTTTCTCTTCCATGTGGTGAATCTGGATATGCTCCTAATGTTGCGAAAATTCCTACCTTCTTACCTTTTATCTTTTGCATATATTCTAAAGCATCTCTATCTGGCATAGCTCTATCTACCCAAAATCCTATAAGTATTACATCAAATTCTTCTGGACTCGGTGCATCTTGAACTTTACAGAAGTGAAAATCCTCAGGTATTATATCTTTTATTGCTTCTGCTACTTTTTCAGTATTTCCTGTTTTACTTGAATATGTTAATAATATTTTCATCATTACTCCTCCTTTTAAATTAAACCTATTTATAAACTCTTTTTGGTATAAAGATCAATTCTTCTCCACTTACTCCTTGTAATATATCCATATCTACTTTATAAACATGTCGTATAAGCTCTCTACTTAAAACAGCTTTAGGTGAGCCTTCTACTTGTATATCACCATTTTTAACTACTAAAACTCTATGGCTATATTTAGCAGCTTGGTTCAAATCATGGAGAACCATAACTACTGTTAAATCCATACTTTTATTTAGCTGTTGAACAAGCTCTAATATTTCTATTTGATTACTAACATCTAAATAAGTTGTAGGTTCGTCTAAAAGTAACACTTTAGGTTTTTGAGCAAGTGCCATAGCTATCCATGCTCTTTGTCTTTCTCCACCAGAAAGATTTATTAATTTCTTTTCTTGTAATTTAAGTATATTGGTACTTTCTAAAGCCCAATTTATTATATCTTCATCATCTTCTTTTATAGATTGAAACCAGCCTTTATGTGGATGCCTTCCAAATGTAACTAATTGTCTCACTGTCATATCAGAAGGACAACTATTATGTTGAGAAAGACATGCCATAGTTCTTGCTATCTCTTTATTGTTCATATCCATAACTGATTTTCCATCTAAATATATACATCCGTTTTGCCACTTTAACAGTCTGCCTATTGCTTTTAAAACAGTAGATTTTCCCGATCCATTAGGTCCAATTATAGTAACTATGTCACCCTTTTTAATATTTGTATTAAAGTTTTGAACAATAGTTCTGTTTCCATAACCTACACTCAAATCATTTATTTTAAGCATTTCTCTTATTCCTCCTTAATAAGAAAAGGAAAAATGGTCCTCCAATAATAGCCATTATTATTCCTACTGGAAGTTCTATAGGTCTTATTAAAGTTCTAGCAAAGGAATCAGCTAGTAAGAGAACTATAGCTCCTAAAACACAACTCATCGGAATCAAAAACTTATAGTCTGAACCTATTATCATTCTACTTATATGAGGAACTACAAGCCCAACAAATCCTATAACTCCCACTGCTGAAGTCGATATTGCAGCTAAAAATACCGCTACTAACGAAATAAGTACTCTAGTCTTGTTTACACTAAGACCTAGATTTGATGCAGCTTCATCTCCTAAACCTAAGAGATTAGCTCCTTTTATACATACAATTGAAAGTATCAAACCTAAAATAGTATATGGTATAAAGAACTGTACTTCTTTCCATCCTCTTGCAGCTAAACTTCCATTAAGCCACATTAATACTCCTTGTATACTTTCACTGTTCATTATTGATATAAAAGATGTAGCTCCTCCAAGCATAGCGTTTACTGCTACTCCCGATAAGATTATTCTCATAGGATCTATTCCGTCTTTCCATGCTAGAAGATATATTAGACTACAAGCTATTATTCCTCCTATAAAAGCAACCAAAGGTAAAATACCATACATTTCTGGAAAATACATCATTATAAGAATAGCTGCTAAACTTGCTCCTGAAGAAACTCCTGTTACCCCTGGATCAGCAAGTGGGTTTTTCATTACTGCCTGTAAAAGGGCACCAGATATAGCTAGGTTTGCTCCTACAAAGATAGCAAGAATAATTCTTGGCATTCTCATATCAATTATGATTCCTCTATTAATAGAATCTCCCTGTCCTTTTATAATGTCTATAATGTCTTTTAGCCCTATATCAACACTTCCCATCTTTATTGATATTAAAGACAAGAATATTAAAACTACTAATAAGGATAGAATAATCAATACTTTAGTTCTATTTTTCATATAAATATTCACTCATTTTTTCAAGAGCATCTATAGACTTTAAAGTTCCTGTTACTCCAAAGTAATTTTTATCTAAATCATATACTTTATTATTTTTTACTGCTTCAAAATTCCCCCATTGTTTGTTTCCTTCAAATTCTTTATCAAACATAGCCTTACTTTTTTCTCTCTCTACATGAGTAAGTCTTAATATAACATCAGGGTTTTGTTTTAGTGCTTCTTCAATATTAAATGGTATATATGGAGAAGGAGCATTACCAAATGCATTTGTTACATTTTCTCCGCCAAGCTTTTTAGCTAAGTCTCCTGTAAACGATTTTTCTGTAGCTAACATAAAGTTTCCTGGAGTTCCAAATATAATCATAACTTTTGGTTTTTCTTTTCCTTCTATACTTTTTAATATTTTTTCTTCTCTTGTGTTAAAATCATCTAAGATCTTTTTACCTTCTTCTTCTTTATCAAATTTTTGTGATAATTCTTTTATAGTATTTTTTACACCATCAAAAGAGTTAAGATCATAGAACTCTGTCTTTATTCCGTTTTCTTCAAGATTTTTGCCTAATGAATCCTTCAATGCTCCTGTAGATACAAATACATCTGGATTTAAAGCCTTTATCTTCTCCATGTCTGGATTCATCGGATCGCCTATTTCAGGTAACTTTTTAAGACTTTCTGAAATAGGTTCTTTAGTTGTAGGTCTTCCCGCAAGCTCCACATTTAGTGATTCTAAAACCTGACTTAATGCTACTGTTCCTGAAACAACTACTTTCTTTTCTTCTTTACTTGTCTTTGTAGCTTCATCACTCTCTTTATTACTTTCTTTGCTACTACAACCAACAAAACTTATTGCTAAGATTGCTGTTAGAATAAAAGCTAAGATTTTTTTCATTTAATTATACCTCCCACACAAATACTTCTTATTTTGATATTGATAATTATTATCAATCACTTGACTATTATATAATACTACCATTTTTTTATTTATAAAAATTCACTATTTTTTTATAAAAGTTAACTTTGATCTCAAAATATATTAGTTTATATAAAAAAACTCTTTTCTGTTAAATCTAATATTTTTAACAGAAAAGAGTTTCTTTTAATCTATATTATAATTATATTTTTCAACTACCCATAATGGTAATTCCATTCTCGCAGTTTTTAAAGGATCTACTATTTGGCAAATTCTTAAATCCCCTATTATTGATAAAAGCATGGTTGCTTCATTGGCTTCTATTTTAAGATTATCTATTAAAAATTTATGCATATTTTTAGTTGCAATAACTGATGCCTCATCTAATGTTTCTGCTGAAGCTATGGTTATAATGTCTTTACCTTCTATAAGCATAGGAAGAGGTAAGTCTTTTCCTTTGATAACTTCTACCTTAACAGTAGCTTCTCCTGGTATCTCAACACCACAACATCCTGTTTCTCCATCTCCCATTACTGCATGGAGATCACCTATAGCTAGTAATGCCCCATCTACATTTATAGGTAAATACAAAATAGCTCCTTTAACTATTCTTTTACAATCCATATTTCCTCCATGTTCTTTTGGAGTTCCTGTAGGTATTTCTTCTTCCTTAGGTGCTGTGCCTATAACTCCTATCATTGGATTTATAGGTATATGTATTTTATCATTGAATATTGCCTTACCATCTCTAATAGGTACAATCTTTGTTTTTTCTTTTGTCGTATCTTCACCAATAGGTCCAAGGTTAGGAATAGTAACCATTACTCCTTTATCTGCAATCTTTATATCTACAATCTCAACTTTTAAGATATCTCCTGCTTTTGCATCTTGTACATAAACCGGTCCTGTAGCAGGATTTATAAGATCCCAGTTTAACTCTCCAAGTAGATGACTTTCATTTTGTATCTGATTATTAAAGCAATCATAAGTTTCAAAAGTTATTGTATCCCCAGAGTTTATAGTTTCTACTGGTTTATTCTTATATGACATACAAAAAACTGAGTTACTACATTTTATTTTCATAGCATAACCCCCTTGATTTGTTTACACACAATATATCATTATTCAGTATATAAAGATAGTATAATAAGAAAATAACCTCTGTGAATTGATAAAAGGATATTTTTTATAATAAGAAATTTTAAGAACAGGCAACTAATATTTGCATAAGCATAATGATCTATTAAAATAATTTATAGATTAATTATCCATAAATTATGTATAATATATAAACTAACTAATGTTCACTATATATTACTGATTGAGTGAAAGAAGATATAATTCATATGAAAAGTTTTTTAACAACTAAAACTTTAGGTGTTATTGGTGCAATTTCATGGGCTGGAACAATTATTTTAAGAGGAACAACAGCAAATAGTATTCAAATATTGAATTTTATATTAGGCATTACTCCAAATATTGCATCATCATGGCTCTGTGTTTTTCTAATGGAAAGTATTTATTCTGCACTATTAAAAAGAAAGTTTACATTTAAGTACGCTCTTGTAACATCCATAGCTATTTGGGTATTAAGTTTAGGTTCAGAAATTATTCATGATTTATTTTTTAATAGCCCATTTGATATAAATGATATAATGGCAACAAGCTTTGCTTTAATAATTTTCTTGGCAATTTTTTATTTAAACAATAAAGATTCAATTAGCGAAGTACAAAACAATAAATAGTATTGTTCATAATAGACGAATTAAACAACAAGAAGGACAAGTTTAAACTTGTCTTTTGATTTATACTTTATTAGCAGCAATAGGTTTAAAACAGAACTTTACTCTACTCTTGCTTTAGCTCATAAAAAATATCTTCTATAATTATAGAAGATATTTTAATAGTATTTATTCTTTTTCTGCTATTATAAAAAATCTATGACACGTAAAGTCTATATATCCTTTTCTTTCTATAATCTTATATATTTCTAGAAGATGATTAAAATATTTTTCAACAGTAAAATCAGGAATCTGCCATGGTGTGGCTTTAAGATAGTATACTACTGCTCCTATATCATAAAATCTAGTTTTTACAAAGTCTTCTTTTTGTTCTAATATTCTTAAACTTAAGTCTTTGAGTTCATTAACTGCTATTTGTAAATTCCAGTTAGTGTCAGTACCTTTAGAAGTTTTAAAAATAATATTTATCTCCTTATCATTTTCTCCTCCAACTTGTTGAGTTATAAATTTACCTTTATCTTTTAATATCCTACTTACCTCTTTTATACAGTAAGATTCATGTTTATTTATTATAATATCAAATGTCTTATCATCAAAGGGTAATCTACTATCATCTTCTAATTCATAAACCTTAACTCCTAATGGTTCTAATTTATTCTTTGCTACAGTAATATTTGGTTTATATCCTTCCGTTGCACAAGTATAATTTGGTATATGTTTTATAGAAGAAAGAAATTCTCCGCCTCCAGTCCCCATATCAAGTAAAGATTTCGCACTTTCAATTTTTGATATTATTTTATTTCTATAGCTCCAAGTTAAAGGAAATTCCTGCATTCTTCCTGTACTTTCTATATAAGAAAAGTCCCATCCTTCAAAATTCACATTTACTTCTTTTATTAAAAAATCAAATAAATCTTTACTAGAAAGATTATTATAATTCATATAGTCCCTCCTATTTACTAAAATCTTTCCTATCTAGTTAATTGATAAAGCTATTTTGATATACTTAAGGAGGACCTCTTATAGTTTGTTACAATCCATACATAATATAATAAATATACAAATTTTAATCTCCTTTCTTCTTAGTTTAAATCCCTTACATTTTTATTTGAGTTTGTTTTTATATTCTATGTAACTTTATATATTTTAGAAATAAAAGTATTACCTTATTCATCCTAACTTTCTTTTAGAACATCCATAAACAACTGATCCAAAGCCGAAAAGCTCAATTCTCTTTTATCTTCTATAGACTTAACATATTCATTATAATGTTTAAGTTCCTTTTCAATATAGTTATTAATAATGTTAATTTTAGCCCTAGTATCAAACTCTTTTTCTAATTTTTTCATATCTAATAGTGTCTTTATCTCATGATATAGTTCATCATCTTTCACTTGACTATTTAAAAGTACTTCAAACTCCATAGGAACTATTGTCTTTTCATTTTCTATCCATTTACATGCTAAGATAGGTCTTAATACATAAAAATATTTCTTTATTTTTACTTGATTTCCCATTAAGTAATGCTTATAGTTACTAGTTGCCATATTCAAATAATGATTCATACTGGCTTTAGGATAAAAGTATATGCTACTTAAATCCTTTACTCTATCTAAAAAACTTCCTTGTTTTCTATAGATTACCGGAGAATTTATCCATTCCATAAAAGAAGGATTTGATTTTTTAAATAGTCCTAGTGCCTTTTTTATGTCCCATCCACTTATGTCTAATAGATTATCTATAGGATATTCTATTACATCTCTCTTTTCTTCAATAGATAAATACCATTCGATTGGATGTATATATATGAACCTAACATCATAATCACTATCCTTAGAAGGGAACCCCCATGCCCTACTTCCAGATTCAACTGCAAATAATATTTTTATATTTTCTTTCTCTTCTATATATTTTAACTTTTCAATTATATTTTCTCTCATTTTAATTCTCCCTTTATATTTAATGTTGTATTTTTACATCAGATTCTTATTCTCCATTTTAATATAACTTATACCATAACTAAAACTATTTGCTAAATAATTTCTCTAATATTCTATAATGGTTTTTTCTAAATAATAATATAAAGTTTTAAAAGTAGATAGTAGTTTTCTTAAGGATGATGTAAACTTTCTTTAACAAAATGACAACTTTAGTTGACATTTTGGAGTTATATGCATATAATTATGTAAAAGTAACTAGTTAAATATGAACTTCAGAGCTCAGGTGGTGGTTTATTGGAACTAAGGAATAGAGTAAAAGAAATGAGGGCTAGATTCAACTTAAGTCAATCAGAACTTGGTAAGCTAGTTGATGTCTCTAGACAAACTATTGGACTCATTGAAAAAGGTGACTATTCTCCCTCTGTATTTCTAGCTTTAAAAATCGCTAAAGTATTCGAATCAAGTGTGGAAGAAATTTTTCGACTAGAGGAGGATGAAGATGATGAAGATCAGTAAAAAAAGAATTCATTTCTTTATTGTTACGGGTATATTTGCATTTATTGGAGGTATAGTGGGATTTCTATCATCAAAATATAATGGATTGTCTATTCCTTTTAGTAAGTTTTCATATAATTTATTCTATAAGCTAGGAATAGTTTTCTTTATTGTTACAATTTTAATAACTACAAAAAATCTAATTGATATAGTTAAATATTCAAAATCCCATGACAAAAATAGTGAAGTTGCTAGAAATATAGAAAAAAAGCTTGAATTTACTATGTTCACAAGTACTTCTTTTAGTATTTTATTTCTTGGATGGTATGGAGTTTTAATATCTTTTATTACAACTCTTAATAATATTTTTCATATATCAACAGGCATTATAATCATATTAACAGGTGCTATTTTACAAGGTATAGTATTTAAATATCATAATAAACTATATCCTAAAAAAGCTATTGATCCTATGTCCTTAAATGCAGATAAAGATCGCTTTGATAAACTAGATGAAGGTGAAAAATGGATGATTTATAAATCATCTTATAAAACATTTAGAGTTATGGACTTCATATATTCCATCGTTTTAACTTTTATAATATTAGCATCTATGCTTTTTAGTCTATCTTCATTAAGTATAGTAATAGTAACTTTATTATGGATATCACAAAAACTTATTTATTTCTGTGAAGCTAGAAAATTTAATAATGAATAGTATGTTTGTATTGAGTAGCATAAACTTTCATATTTATCTAATTCTTTAAAATACTAAATCTTTTTATATAAAAAAGTGACAAGGATGGTGGTAACGTGATAGAAGTTATAAATTTGCAAAAGAAATTTAAAGATTTCGAGGCAGTTAAAAATGTATCTTTTAAAGTAGAAAAAGGAAAAGTATTCGGTCTTCTAGGTGAAAATGGTGCCGGAAAAACTACTACATTAAGACTACTTTCAACAATGCTAAAACCTACCTCTGGTACTGCTAATATAGGAGGATATGACTTGGTCAAGAATCCTGAGGGTGTTAGGAGTAAAATAGGAATATTATTTGGTGGTGAAACTGGACTATATGACAGACTTACAGCAAGAGAAAATATGGAATACTTTGGTTTGTTAAACGGTATGAGTAAAACTGATATTAATAAAAGAATAAAAGAGTTGTCTGATATATTAGATATGAATGAATATATAGATAGAAGAGTTGGAAAGTTTTCTAAAGGTATGAAACAAAAAGTAGCTATAGCCAGAAGCATAGTTCATTCCCCTGAAATAATGCTTTTTGATGAGCCAACATCAGGGTTAGATGTTACAGTAACGAGATTAGTACACGGCTTTATAAAATCATTAAAAGAAGAAGGTAAAACTATAATATTCTCTAGTCATCATATGGATGAAGTTGAAAAATTATGTGATAGTGTAGGAATTATTAATAAAGGTAAAATTGTCTATGTAGGTACTTTAGATGAACTTAAAAATAAATATGACAAAGATTTAGAAGAAATCTTTGTTGAATTGGTAGGTGATAAAAGTGCTATTTAAATATATAAGAATAGTTTTAATGAAAGAACTTAAAGATATCTTTAGAGATAAAAAAACAGTTATATCTCAAATACTTATACCCATAATTATATTTCCTATAATAGCTTTTGTTATGGGATTGGCTATGTCTGATTTTGAAAAAGACGGCAAAGAACCTGTTCAAATAGCTTTAGTTGGAGAAAACAATAGTCTTTATAACTATCTTTCTAATAATAAAGATATAAAAGTAGTAAATACAAATGATCCTAATAAAGCTTTAGAAAAGCTTGATATCAAAGCCATAGTTAATATAGATAATGATTTTGATAAAAGTATACAAAGTGGATATAAAGGAAATATTAAAATAACTTATAATCAAACTAGTCAGAAATCTAGTTCAGCATATGGTAGACTTCAAGTGATCTTACAACAATATTCTGCCAATATTCTTAATCAAAGACTTCAAAGTAAAGGTATTGATACTAGCCTATTAGAACCTTTAAATATAGAAACCAAATCAGTTTCTAAAGAAGATGGTCAAAATATTATGATGTTTTCTCTAATAGCTCCTATGATCCTTGTTATTTGGAGTGCTGTAGGGGGTATAGCATCTGCTGTTGACTTAGGAGCTGGTGAAAAAGAACGACAAACTTTAGAACCTCTTTTTACTACTAAAGCTAGTAGAACCTCTATATTAGCAGGTAAGTATCTTGCAGTAGTTTTAAGTAGTATATTAGGAACTATAGCATCTATAATTGGTTTTGTAATAGCCACTAAGATAAACCCAAATTTTGCAGGTGAAGGAGTAAAGATGCAACCACTATTTATCGTGGTAGCCATATTATCATGTATTGCTTTAACTTTAGTATTTTCTGGAATAGAGTTAGCTATAAGTTTTTATGCTAGGAATTTCAAAGAAGGTCAAACTTATCTTGCCCCTATGACTTTCATCGCAATGGTTCCTGCTTACTTTGGAATGTTTTTGGATGGTCAATCTATACCGAAATACTACTTCCATATACCTATAGTTAATATTATAGCTTTAATGAAAGAATCTATAGTTAACGTAATTAATGTAAATCACATAATGATAGTAGTAGGATGGATTGTCTTATATTTAGTAGTATCACTTTTATTTACAACAAATATGTTAAAAAAAGAATCTGTACTATTTAGAAATTAAAATTAGGTATCAACATAAATAGTAAGGGGTATGTTCTTTATGAAAAGTGAATTTTTTGTTGGCTGGGGTACATTGTCTTTAATTAATGCTGGATTAGCTCAATGTAAAAATAGATCTGGTTTTAATTGGTTTTTACTATCTTTATTTTTAGGACCTTTAGCTACATTTTTACTTTTATTAACTGAGAAAAGATAATTTTATAGCTATAAATTAAAACTCACCTTGGTAATTATAAAACCTCCTAAAGTAGATATTTTTTAAAGTCCTTAATATAATCTACTTTAGGAGGTTTTTATATGAAAAAAACAAGAACTACACACAGAAATTAAAATTATAAAAAGAATAATTTTGTGAGTACAAAAACTTTGATAATTTCTAAAACAGAATTCTACCAATAAAAATTAATTCATACTAAAATTCAATAAATTGAAATAGCTGGATATGTTTTAGATTCATTTGCATACAAAAAAATCAGGGAGCAATTCCTAAGAATATTACTCCTTGACTATTGAGATAGAGTCATTATTTTCTCGTGGAAATATAAGCTGGTATAAAGCCTATAATAGATGGAATTAAATAATAACGACAAGAATATAAGATCGATCTTTGTATTCGTAAAAAAATAGCGTCGTAAGTTTCGGGACCTATTGAATTAAGGTAATCTAGAAAAAAGATAAATGGTATATAGATTAAAAATGCAATTACAATATTTAGGAGAGTATTTTTCCAATTAATTTTGTGAACCATAATTAAATGGATAAATACAAGCACAAGTAATTCTATATAAAAAGGGATAATAATCATAAATCTAATATTTACATCGTTAGAAGCCATGCAAATCATTGCAATAAAATGTGAAGCTAATATAGAAGCCCATACAATAAATAGCCATTTAACATTTCTTGACATACTCATCACCATGCTTTTTTAAGTTGTAATTTTAGTCATTTAACAACCTAAATCTATATTAATATATTCTTTAAAAATCTTTAGTTACATCGTCTTCTTCATCTACATATTCCAATATATCCCCAGGTTGACAGTCTAAAATTTTACACAATGATTCAAGTGTAGAAAAACGTACAGCTTTTGCCTTATTATTCTTTAAGATTGAAAGATTAGCCATAGTTATACCCATTTCCTTAGAAAGTTCTGTAGAACTAATCTTTCTTTTAGCCATCATTACATCTAAATTAACTATAATTGGCATGAAAATACTCCCTTCTAAATTGTTTTATCATTTTCTTCTTTTATAGCTATAGCTTTTTCAAATAGTTGTGCTAGTACTAATCCTAAAAAACCTATAAATATAGACACAAATGTAACTATGATCGCTGGTACAACAGTTAATGCATATAAGTATATATTTTGAAGATAGTAAAGATACGCTAAACATCCATTGAATAATATTACCTCACTAAAAGCACATGTGGAAATAATCTTTAGAGATTTAGGAACCTCTATTGAAAAAGGATTGTTTTTTACTACTAGTTTGCACAATCTTTTAAGTTTAAACAATGCTATAAGATAAGGTACCGCACATATATAAATACAGGCTGTAATGTCTACTACTAAACTATGATATATCTCTGGATCTAAAAGCTGTGTTTTGAAAAAAGCAGTTAAAACTAATGGTGTTCCTAAGAGTGATATTAATGTAAGTATAATCCCTAAAGCTACAATTAAATCTAATATTTTAGAATTTATGTTTTTCTTCATATTTATTAACCTCAACTTTCTTTTTTTTATTATTTTACACATATATTTATCGTTTGTCAATAAATATATAAAGTTAAACAATAAAAAAGAACTTTTATAAAAGTTCTCTTTTTTATTCTATATATGTATTTTAAAGATAATTTAACTAATTACTCTACATTTTCTATACCTTCTAAATATAAATTTAAAAACATACTATTATAGATATATATTATATTTATGAGGACTTATCTTTTAACAAATATATTCTAAATTAGTGACAAATTGAGATTTTTCAGCAACATTTCCCGGGAAAATTTTTATACCAATCTTGCGTTTATAAATCTTCTTTTAAAATTACAAATCCTTCTTCATCATATTCTAATCCAAGTTCGTCATCTAATTTTATGAGATTTTCATGATATTTTTTATAATCTTTGCTTAATATCTTCATATTCTCAGTAAACTTATCATAGTAGCCAATATCTGATAGTTGTTTTCTCATTTTATTACGTGGTTTAGCTAATTCAGAGTAAGCTTTTCTAAACTCTTTATCTTTACTTGATGTTTCCATAAACTCTATTAACTTTTTCTTATATTCTTCTAATTCTTCTTTTGTAGGATTAATAAGTACATTTAATTCTTTATAAGTTCCTTCCATTATAGTTTCTAAATCATCATATGATATATTTTCAAAGGATTTTTCTATCTCTTCAGGATAACTAATTTCTTCTGCCTCATCTAAAAATTTAACTATTTCAATCCATGCTTTTTCTTTTTCAGGACTATCTATAGGTTCATTTAAGAAAGGAACAAATCTAAGTGTTAGAATTATACCAAACTTATCTGGAAAAATCCTTTGCAGTTGTCTTTTTATATAACCTTGTTTTTGCTTATCATTTGAATCAATATAATTTCTTAGTAGTTTCATTTTTTCTATAATTTTTTCTGAATCTATGTTACTAGTATCATTAATAATAGATTCTATTAGAGTCTTGCTTTTTTCCATTTGACTAATATCTTCTTCAAGCTTATTTACATGATTTTTTAAAAGATTTCTTATATTAATGGATTTATTTATTATATCTTTTATATTATCTATACTTAAGTCAAGCTGTCTAAGTAATGAAATTTTAATTAATTTATTTACATCCTCTTCATCATATTCTCTATAATTATTCTCTTCATTTATGTTAGGATTTATTAATCCTTCGTTTTCATAATATCTGATTGCTCTTTTAGTAAGCTCAGTTATTTTTGATACTTCACTAATTTTCAAATTTATCACCTCAAAGATAATATAATCTATGACGTTAGGTAATAGTCAATACTTTCTTTATAATCAATTTTAAAGTTAGTATATATGTATTTATAAAGTTAGTACTCTGGTTAAATCGAAAAATAAAGCAAAGTTTTTAAATCTCATATTCACTAAAATAAGATTTATCAAACCTTGCTTTTTTACTTATCCTAAAACATATTCAGCTAATACTCTTTGAAGTTCATATATATTTAATTGTGAGTTAAATTGTTTTTCTATAGGAAATTCTGTTCCTGAAAGCCATATTTTCAACTCAGCATCTAAGTCAAAATGTCCTGCAGTTTCAATACTAAAATGAGTAATACTTCTATATGGAATTGAATGATACTCAACTTTCTTTCCTGTCATCCCTTGTTTATCAACTAAAATCAATCTTTTATTTGTAAAAATAAACATATCACGAACTAATTTATATGCCTTTTCTACTCTTTCACTTGAAGATAGTATATCTTCATATTCTGATTGTACTTTTTCTACTTTAGCTTCCGAAGCATTTCCCATCAATCCACTAAATAGTCCCATTATATAACCTCCTAAGTAATATATCTGATTCGTATTTTTAATAACATAAATTATATATTACTTATTATAATAAGTACATGTTATTTTTAGTAAGCATTGTGGAAATTATAGGATATATAATATTCCTTATTTCTATGATTTTATTATCAATATTTGCCTATTATAAGAATATATAAGTGATATTCATTAATAATTAGGAAATTAGTCTCATTGAATATTTTTACATTTATATTTATCATTATTAATGAATCAAAATTAAATTTCCCTTATCAAAATTTCAATAAATAATAATCTTTTCAAATGAGTTGTCTTGATTATTCCTAAATTAATTGCATTTTTATTCTTTTACTTGTAATTTCTTAATTATTTTACTGATTATTATAAAAATTAAAAGGAGGTCTTGAAAAAAATGAAAAAAAAGTTTATATTGAAAGATATAATTTTAGCTCTATGCTTAGGGGGAATAATGATTTTGAGTTCAGGATGCGAGAAACCTATGCCCGAAAAGAAAGTTGATGTAGAAAATAAGTCTACTAAGAATGAGAGTATGTATAGTAGACCTGCAAATATAAGCAGTCCAGAAGAAGCTAAAAACCTGTTATTAGAAGGTAATAAAAGGTTTACTACTGGAAAAATATCAAATAAAGATTTTAGCGTAAAAAAAATTAGAGAGCTTTCACAAAAAGGTCAAGAACCTTTTGCTGTTATTCTTTCTTGCTCAGATTCAAGAATACCACCTGAAACTGTTTTTGATCAAGGATTAGGAGACTTATTTGTAATACGTAATGCTGGAAATGTTGTTGAATCTATATCATTAGGAAGTATAGAATATGGTGTTGGTGAATTAAAAGCTCCTTTAGTTGTAGTATTAGGACATGAAAAATGTGGAGCTGTTAAAGCTACTGTAGATGGCCATTCTGTTTCAGAAAATATTGCTCAAGTTGTTAACAAGATAAAGCCTTCATATGAAAAGGTAAAGGCTTCTTCTAATAAAAATGAAGAAGTATATAAAAATTCTGAAGATGAAAATATCAGAAATAGCATAGATGAAATAAAGAAAAGTGATGTTATTAAAAATCTTTTAGAAAATAAACAAATTGAAGTTGTAGGTGCAAAGTATAACATTGAAACTGGTGAAATTAAATTTATGGACTAGTTTATACTAGTTATTTTAACTTATAATTATTAGTCATACAAAAAACTGGACATTATCATAATGTCCAGTTTTTATTATATAAAAACATATTAAAACGGTTAGATATTATAATTGTCAACTTTATTTATAGTTTTTCTTCTTTAACCAACCATTAAGGCTATATATAAGTATAAAGCTAAATAATACTACTACCCCCATTAATGTATTAGCAACTTTCGTATTTCCAGTTTCAACAGCAAAGTATATTGCTAATGGAATAGTTTCAGTCTTTCCTGGAATATTTCCTGCAACCATAAGAGTTGCTCCAAATTCCCCTATAGCCCTTGCAAAGGAGAGTACAATCCCACTTATAATTCCTGGAATAGCTAATGGTAATGTTATTTTCCAAAATATCTTTTTTTCACTCGCACCTAGAGTTCGTGCAGCATTTTCATAAGTATTGTTTACATTCAAAAATGCTGCTTTACAACTCTGATACATAAGAGGTAGTGAAACAATAGTTGCTGCTATACAAGCCGCAACCCAAGTAAATACAAGATTTATCCCAAATGTGTTATAAAGTAATTTCCCAAATAATCCTTTCTTACCTATAAGTATTAATAGCCCATATCCTGTAACAGACGGTGGTAACACCATAGGTAATGTAACTAAAACTTCAAGTAGCCCTTTACCTTTAAATTCATATTTTATAAATACGTGTGCCAGAAAAACTCCTAAAATAATAGTAAAAATAGTTGCTATGGAAGCTACTTTAATAGATATGAGTATTGGGCTTAGTATCATTATTATCTACCTACTTTTTATTTAACAACGAATCCGTATTTTTCAAATATTTCCTTAGATTTTTTAGTATCTAAGTATTCTAAGAATGTTTTTGCTGATTCTTTATCTTTACTTGATGAGATTACTGCTTCTGGATATACTATTGGCTTGTGTGTGTCTTCTCCAAAAGTTTGTGCAATAAAGCTATCTTTTATTACAGTAGCATCAGAATTATAAACTATTCCTCCTGCTACTTCACCTTTCTCAACATAAGAAACAACTTGCTTTACATCTTTTGCAAATACAATTCTATCAGTAAACTTGTCCCATAGCTTCAAGTATGTAAGAGCATCTTTCGAATATTGCCCTACTGGAACACTTTCAGTTTCACCTAAACTAATTTTTTCGCTACTATTAGCTAAATCGTCAATTGATTTAATTTTATCTTTATATTCATTAGGTACTATTAATACAAGTTTATTTCCAAGTAAATCTTTTCTAGTATCTTTGTCTATAAGATTATCTTCTTCAAGAGCATCCATTTGTTTTTTACCTGCTGATATAAATACATCTGCCGGTGCTCCTTCTTCAATTTGCTTTTGTAATGCTCCTGATGAGCCAAAGTTAAATGTAAGTTTTATTCCTTTTTCTTTTTCAAAATCTTTTTGGATTTCATCTAATGATTCTTTAAGACTTGCTGCTGCAGATACAGTAATAGTTTTAGAAGGTTCTTTAGAAGTTTTATCTGGAGTTTGTTCCTTTGCTTTAGAACAACCTGCGAAAGATAATGTACTAAGCAAGATTGTTAAAATCAACAACATGCTTTTCATTTTAATTTTCATTTTTTATATCCTCCTTTTATCTTCATAATAAAAAAACGTTATACCAACTTAAGTATAACGTTTTTTTTAAGTATTGTAAAATGTTTTTTTCGACATTTGGTCTAATTATGCTAGAATTTCATATTTTGGGAATGTTTTTGGAATATATTATTTAAAGCTTCTGTACATTCATCTAGAAATTCTTTATAGGCTTCCATAAGATTCTCTGCTTCCTCTGTAAGTTCTGAACCGCCACCTTTAGACCCTCCAGCTCTAGTAACTAAAAGCTTAATGCCTAATTGTTTCTCTATGGACTTCATTAAATTATGTGCTTTATTATATGACATCTTCATACTTTTAGCAGCTTCTGATAATGATCCCATTTCTCTTACCCTTCTTAAAAGTTCATATGGACCTAATCCAAATGCTTTTCCATCTTTCTCTAGCCAAATTTTAAATCTTAATTCTAGCATTAAAAGCACCCCTATCTTTTATTATATAAACTATACGATATTATCTTAAAAAATAAACTAACCGAGTAATACATGACGTTAATATTATTATAGCACTATATAAAGGTAATTCTTATTTAAATATTCTATAGGTATTGCAGTTATTTTAAAAATGAATTAAAATATAATTAGATATTTATCTAAATATGTAATTAAGGAGTGGATTAATTGTGTATGCCATTGAAGTTAATAACTTATCAAAAAGTTATGATAAAAATCAGTATGTCTTAAAGGATATTACTTTTTCCATTCCAAAAGGAGAAGTTTTTGGTTTTTTAGGACCTAATGGTGCTGGAAAGACAACTCTCATAAGAGTTTTAAATGGAATATTAGACCCAACAGAAGGAAAGGGGAAAATATTTGGAGATGATATTGTAACATCAAGAAAAAATATTCGTAGCATCTGTGGTGTAATGACAGAAAATGCTGGACTTTATGAAAGCTTAAGTGCAAAAGAAAACTTACACTTTTTTGGTAGTATGTTTAACATGAAAAGCCATGAAATAGAAAGTAAGTCTTCTTATCTTTTAAGTGAATTTAAACTATTAGAAGCCAAAGATAAAAAGGTAAAAACATTTAGTACAGGTATGAAAAAACGACTATCTTTAGCTCGTACTCTACTTCATAGTCCTAAAATATTATTTTTAGACGAGCCAACTTCTGGACTTGATCCTGAATCTTCAAAGACTGTTCTTGATTTAATAAAAAGAATGGCTGTAGAGCAAGAAGTTACTGTTTTTTTATGTACTCATCAATTAAAATATGCAGAAGAAATCTGTACATTATATGGATTTATAGATAAAGGAAAACTATTAGGCTTCGGAACTTTTCAAGAACTATTATCAAAAAAGGATGAAAATATTACATTAGAAATTAAAGGTGAAGATATTCCTTCAATTTATGGATTACAAAAAACACAAGATGATCTTTTTAAAATTTCTATTAATAATGAAAAAGATATTCCTAATATATTAGCGCAAATTATTAATCAAAACGGAAAAATTTATGAGGCAAAACAAGTTCGTTGGAACTTAGAAGATCTATATTTCGCTTATCAAAGGGGTGAAGGCAATGAGTAGTATTAAGAAGGCATTAATATATAAAGATATTAAAGAGCTATTTTCAAGTAAACAAATTTGGATTCCTATGATAATAGTTCCTCTTGTATTATCTGTAATACTACCTATCATCATGATATTCTTAGGAGGATACGGCAATTTTTCTGATATAGACCAATTACTAAAAATTATACCAATGAATGCTGAAATTAAAGGAAACTCTCAAAGAATAATTTACATTGTTATGAACTATATATTTCCTGTACTTTTTCTTATCATTCCAATAATGTCTTCAAGTATTATCGGCGCTAGTAGCATAGTAGGAGAAAAAGAAAGAAAAACTCTTGAAACTATATTATATACCCCTATTGATATAAAAGAATTATTTCTATCTAAAGCTATAGGTATACTAATTCCTTCTTATATTGTAACTGTTATTTCTTTTTTTCTATTTGGTATAGTAATAAATATAGGAGGCATAATGTATTTTGGAAAACTGATATTTCCAAATGTTAAATGGCTAATCTTATTGTTTTGGCTGTGTCCTGCAATTACAACGCTAGGATTACTATTTATTATCTTAATATCAGCTAAAGCCTCTAATTTTCAAGAATCTCAGCAAATGGTAGGCTTTATTGTAATACCAGTGGTACTTCTTATGGTAGGTCAAGGAACAGGTTTATTTCTTTTAGATACTCCTTTATTGTTAATCTTAGGTGCTTGTATTATTTTGATTGATATATTTTTATTCAAAAAAGTATCAAAATCATTTAGTATTGAAAAGTTAATTTAAATATAATCTAATAAGTTAAAACTCAAAAGCTTGAAAGGCAAATAAATTATATTAATATAATTTATTTGCCTTTTAGCCTATATCTCTACTTATATTTAGCTAGTTATTATACCTTTTTTTCTTGCTTTCTCTATAGCTTCCACTCTGTTTGAAACTTGGAGCTTAGAATAAATGTTTATAATATGAGTTTTTACTGTGGAAATAGATATATTTAGTCTTTCTCCTATTTCTTTATTAGAAGCCCCTGTAACTATTTCATCTAAAACCTCTATTTCTCTATTACTTAAAATCTTTTCTTCACAGTCTTTATTTAAAATCAACATAATCTCATTTAAAAAATTTATTTCAGGTGTACTCAGATCTTCTTTTCTTTCAGATTTAAGTAGATTAATCCACGATTTAACCTTATCTCCTACCAAAATATATGAAAACTTAATATTATTTTCATAGCTATAGTAAACTGCTTCTCTCAGTAAGTTTATAATTTCTCTTTTATTATATTGAAAATCCTTTTCTAAAATATTTATTTTTAAAAATAATCCTTCTATCAATGCAACTTTAATTTTATCTTTTCTAGTAATATAAAGAATTGTATCAATTAACTCTAATGCTTCTTCATTTCTATTTTCTGATAACAATATCCTTGCATATAAGAGATGGTCTTCTAATCTAATTGATTTTCCATTATTACTTTTATACATATCTATAAATTTCTTCAATAGCTCATTATCCATATTATCTAAAATAAGTAAGTATTTTAATATAGATGCAACATACATAGAATTTTCATGAGTATCAAGTTCTACAAGTTCGTTAATTAGTTCCAATGCTTCTTTTCTACTACCTCTTAAAATATAGAGCTCCATAAGGTTATGCATATATCCTCTATTCAAAGAAATATAACTTTTGTGCATTACAAATTTACCTTTATTTAAAAATTCCTCTGCTTTATCCAAGTTTAAGTTTTTTAGGTATACACCTGTAGCCGCTATATAGTTATTAGCAGATAGTGGATATAAGAAAGCATGTTTCTCAATTAATTTGAAGTTTTCCTTATAAATTACCTCAGACTCATTTAAATCCCCTAATTCTTCTTTAATTTGGGCCTTTAAAGTTAACATAAAGAATCTAATATATGGGTTTTCAATATGTTTTTCTATTTCTATAGTTTTATTTATTAGTTCTAATGCTTCTTTATATTTACTTCTCATACTTAAGAAAACAGACATTTCTAAATAAACTATAGATTTTGTTACATTACTTAAATTTAATTCCTCTATATCTTGTAGAGATATAGTATCTTCATCTAAATATTTATCTTCAATAAATAACATTGAAAACTGGAGAATTCTTAATACTTTTTCATCCTCTATTTGATTTTTTAATACATCTAACATATGTTTTCCTTGTTCAAATTCCATATTACAAAAATGATAAAAAATCTTTTGTAAAGTAATATCTCTATTATGTTTAATATATTCTAAAGGTATTCGATGTAAGTATTCCCATCCTTTCGGATTTTGTCCCATTTTTTCTATGATTCTTATTGCCTGTTTATAGTTTTCTATGTCTAGTACATGTCTTATACTTTCATCTAAGTCCCCTATTCGCTCATATATTTCAGACGCCTTTAAATGAATATCCCTTCTTATATTTTCATCAAGACTAGAAAATTGTAGTCTTAGAAATCTACCAAATATATTATGGTATCTATATAGATGTTTATCTTCATCTATAGTAATTAAAAATAGATTTTTACTTAATAATACATCTATAATCTCGCCACAATTGTTTTTGTCTAAAAGATTGTTACAAATTTCTTCATTGAAATATCTTAAAATAGAAGTTCTAATTAAAAAGTTCTTTTCTTCTTCTTTTAGGGATTGTAATATTTCATTGGACAGATATTCAACGACATATTTATTTAACACTTTAATATCTTTTATCCAATTCTTATTATTAGATGATGCTAAAGCAATAAGCTGCAGTCCTCCTATCCAGCCTTCTGATATCTTTTCCATCTTATTAATAAGTGTACTTTCTAAGTTTAAATTTAACGTACCTTTTAAGAAGCTCATTGCTTCATCACTAGATAATTTTAATTCTCTTTCAGATATTTCTAAAAGACTTCCAGATATAGTTAAATGTCCTAAGTAAATCTTTGATTCTTCACGTGTTAATATTATTAAATGAATCTTTTCAGAAGAATATTTTATGAAAAGTTCTATAGTCTTTATTAAGTATTCATCTTTTATATATTGAAAATCATCTAAAATAATAAATATATCTTCATTTATCTGAAGTTGATTAATCAGAATAGTTACTATATTTTCTATATCTTCCTTATGAACTATTTTTTCAAATAAATCTATGATATCTTTACTTTGATCTCCTAGAATACCTTGAACTGCTTCTAAAAAATAATACCAAAATGAAAACACGTTATTGTTATCATCATCTAATGTAACCCATCTAAAATTAGTAAATTCTTTTTCTTTAATGAATGAAGTTAGCAGAGTGGTTTTGCCACTTCCTGCCATACCACTAATCATAGTAACTTTGTAATTAAAAATATTTTCTAGCTTTTTAAATAATTCTTCTCTTATAATATAGTTTTTTCTTGGAGAAGGCATTTTTAGCTTTGTAGATATGAACTTCAAATTAGACTTCATATAATCACCCTAATCAACGATTAATATATCTCTTTAATTTTTATTATATTACAATAACATATTAATATCGCCCTTCATTAAATTTTCTTTTACAGATAATTATTCCACAACCATAAAGTAAAATCACTAAAGTTAATAGATACCCAATTTGAGGTACGTAATTCATAATAGGCTTTCCACTCTCTATACCCTGGGCTAGATCTAAATAATTCTTTTGTGGAAGTAAATTTATAAGTTTCTTCAAAAATATATTAGTATTATTTATAGAATAAAAACTCCCTGAAAAAATTGAAGTTAAAACAATAATGCTAGAAGATAGGCTCATAACATCATCCATTTTTTCAACTACAGTTGATATGAATAAAGAGAAAGCTACTGAAAACAATACGATAATTCCTAATAAATACCCATACTGTGAATAACTAAACCCTATATCTATCTTAAAAATTTGTTTTATTATAAATAGCATAGTCAATATAGGAACATAAACTATAATAAAGTTAAAAATACAATGTCCAGCTATATAATTTCTCATATATATAGGAGAGGTAATAATTCTTTTAAAAGCTTTATTTTCTTTATCTTCTGTAAAAAAGCTCATAAAAAATACACCTTGTAATAATATGAACATAAGCATATATCCTAATATATTAGTGCCCACTCCTCTTTTATTTTCATTTTCATTATTCGGATTAAATTCAGATGGATTTTTAATAAAATTTTCAATTTTTGCTTTAAAGTCTTTACCCTTAATAGTATTCACTTCATACTTCTTATTTCCTTTTTCAATAACTACTGCATCATACTTATTCATAACAAGTTCAGATTTGCTAGGAGTTTCTTTTAATATTTCTATATTTGAGTATGAAGATATCTTAGGAATATCATTAGAACTCGTAACCCAAGCTATATTTAAATCAGTTTTTAAATGAGATGTAAAGTATACTGCAAGAATAAGGGATAAACAACTCATTATTAGAAAGTTAGTAACATAATTTTTATTACTATATGCTCTACGAAAATTATTTTTTAATATAACCCACACACCCATCATACATAATCCTCCATTCTAAAGACAAATTTACAGCCTAACATTAAAATAGCAGAGAGCATTAAAAGAACTATTGTAACAGGTAAGAAATAACTTATATCTTGATCGTATATGACTTTGAATATTCCTTCTAGTATCCATTTAACATAGGATATACTTGAAAGTTTTTCTGCTAATTTACCAAAACCACTTATTCGAAAAAATAACCCTCCTAAAATTGCAAGAATATTATTTACTATACTTAATATTTTATTAGATAACTCTTCACCTTTAAAAATACAGCAGAAAAATACACCTATAGTACAAGATAGTAGATTAAAGGATAAAATCATCATAATAACATATATAACTTTTGCCCCTCCGAAGTTTACACCTAAAGCTATATTGGAAAATATCATTAGAAGTAATAGACATATAGAAGTGAATACAAAAGTTGCTAGAATCTTAGATAAATAAACATATGAAATTCTAATAGGAGAATACAAAACTCTTAAGTTACTATTCTTTAAACTCTTTTCCATGAAGCTATTAGCTGACGTCATAGAAACATTCAATGTAGTAAATATCAGCATAGTAATACCATAGTAATCATATGAAGTTACTTCATTTCCTTGATAATTCCCGTTCATTAAATATCCTAATGATAACACAAGTAGAAAAGGAAATATCGTATTAGATAAAAACAACACAGGATTTAAGACAATATTTATTAAGTCTCTCTTAAACAGAGTATAAAAAACCATTTTATAACCCCCCTAATCTCTTAAAGTTCTACCTGTAAGCTCTAAAAATACTGTTTCTAAGCTAGGAGTTTCAGTAATTAAATTATTGATTTTTAGTCCTTTTTTCATTATAAAAGCAATTAATTTATCTAGATTTTCTATTCCCCTTAGTGTAGATACCTTAATACTTCCATTCTGTATACTTACATCCTTTATACCTTCAATATGAAAAAACTCATCTTTATTCAAATCTTCCACATTATTTATTTCAATATAGTAGATCTTTTCATTATCAAACTTTTCTTTAAGCTTTTCCTTAGTGCCCTCTGCTATAATCTCTCCATGATCTATAACGATAATTCTGGTAGATATCTCTTCAACTTCTTCCATATAATGAGTTGTATAAATAATTGTAGCTCCTTTGTCTCTTAGCATTTTAATAGAATTTAGTATATGATTTCTAGATTGTGGGTCAATTCCTACTGTCGGTTCATCCATTATAATTATTTTGGGATTATGAGCTATTGCACACGCTATATTAAGTCTTCTTTTCATACCACCTGAGAAAGTTTTAGGTTTGTCTTTTCTTCTATCTAACAGTCCAACAAAATCTAATGCTTTCTCTACATTTTCATTTAGTGCTTTTCCCTTTATTCCATAAAGAGATGTAAAAAATTTAACATTTTCTTCTGCTGATATATCTTCATAAATAGCTAAGTCTTGAGGTACAATTCCAAGATTTTTTTTAAAATCTCTATCGTTTTTTCTTACTTTTCTCCCATAAAATCTGATCTCTCCATTATCATAATCTAGAGCAGTTGATAGAATATTGATCATTGTACTCTTGCCTGCTCCATTAGGTCCTAGAAAGCATAGAATTTCACCTTTATTCACATCAAAAGATATATTTTTTAATACCTTATTATCTTTATAGCTTTTATTTATATTTTCTACACATATCATTGCTTCCATGTATCGCATCTCCTTTCTTAATTTATTATAGAAAATAAACTAAAAAAAGAAATCAACCGTTAGGTTGATTTTTGATTAAATATATTTTTAGAATTTTAATTATCAAATTGTAATTAAAATTATGATAACCTTCTTGATATAATTTTTGATTATTCATCTATTTCTTTTGAATTGTCTACTTTAGCATCATCAGTTATATTTAATGAATCTCTATACTCCACTAATTCTATGTTACATCCTTTTCCTATAACTATATTATTTCCTCTTACAATTTTAGCTGTCGTCTTTTCTAAATAAATATTATCCCCTTCTATAGTTTCTGCAATTAGGTTTCCTGTCTTTCTCTTAAATAGTCTAACAAGTTTCATAAATAAAGAATCCATTTCTAAGTTTTCTTTTATTGATATTGTAGTAGCCCCTATATCTTTAACTTTCGATGTACCATAACTCTCTATGAGTAATTCTTCAGCATTTAATAATCCGTTGACTTCAATAGCTCCTAATACCTTTACGTTCTCACCTTCTAAGTCCTCGTCTGTAATAAGTTCTCCATATATATCAATATTCTCACCTTTAATAGATTTATCGCAACTTACGGAACCTGTAATAGACAATCTGTTTACTGATAAATTATTTTTTATTATCGTATCACCATAAATCTTCATTTCATTAGCTTTTATGTCTTTCTCTATACTACTAGATCCATATACTTTAAATGTATCAACATTTAGATTTCCATCTATTCTACAATTTCCATAAACTTTAAATTCTCCTGCTTCTACATTAGTTGAGAATAAAACGTCACCATTTATTCTTATAAATTTTGCTTTTACATCACTAGTTATTCTACCAGAGCCATTAACTTTTACAGTATCAAACTCTCCTCCTGCAAAAGATCCGGATCCATTTATTTTTAAATCTTTATTATCAAAAGAATTCATAATTACCTCCTAATCAAATTTTAATTTTAAATTACTTATAAATTGAGAAATATTTATATCAAATACTTTTTCAAATGAATTATCTATGATTATTTCACTGTCTTTTGTAAGTATCCATCCACCAATTCCTAGTGACTTTATAAATATAATTCTTGTATCATTTGTAATGTTATCAAAAGTATTATTTATTAAATTAATCATACCTTTAGTCTCTGATATAGAGATTTTGTTAGAATTCAGAATATCATTAAATAAACTTATTATAACTACTCTATCAAAATCATATGACTCTTGATGACGAAACATTGTTTCGTAACTTTCTAGAATCTTTTCAGAAACTATGCCTCTCTCAAGTAATTCTTCTCTCATTATTTTTCTTTTTAATCCTTTATTAGAAAGCATCTCTGCTAATTCATCTAAAGATATATCATCCTTTAAGTTCATTATAGTCTCTATTCTTTGTAATATACTTTCTTTAGGAAAGTATGTTTCTTGCCCAGTATAGCTACTCTTTTTTATAAACCATTCTTCTGGTATTAGTTTTTTTCTTTTCCATCTATAGAGTTGACCATAAGATATACCTGTTGATTTTAACAACTCTTTCTTAGATATTAGCTCCTCATTCATTAAATCACCCCTATAATTAATGTAACATAACATTGTTACGTTGTAAATATTTTTTTAATAACTAAAAGCTATTTTTTTACAATATTAATCTTGTTTACTTTATTACATAAAAGCTAAAATTAATCTATATAATTGTCCACAACATTATATAAATATCTATATATTAAAAGTGGCTATTTGTTTTTACTTACAATAGCCACTTTTTTATAGTCTATTACTCAATATGCTTTTAAATTAAAATATAATAAGATTTTATAATAATGCTCTTAATGATAAATCATTTTAAATCTATAGTCCTTTAATACATAACTTTTTAACAAAAGAAATGTCTGCAGGTGAAAAAGTAAACTTATCCAAGTCCTTATAATCGACCCATCTATATTCATCATGATCTTTTAAAGTAATGTTTCCTTCTATAATCTTTCCTAAAAATGCAATAAGTTTAATTTCTATATTGCCATAGTCATATATACTTTCACCGAACTTTTTATCAATATCAATTTTAATATTCATCTCTTCTCTTAGTTCTCTTATTAAGCTATCTTCTGGTTTTTCTTCTGATTCTACTTTTCCTCCTGGAAACTCCCAATATCCAGCCATACTTTTTCCTTCTTTTCTTTTAGCAATAAGTACTTTATTATTATCTATTAATATACCAGCAACAACGTCTATCATTTGTGTTTCCTTTCTTTTTACTTTCGTTTATATTTAAATATAACTTTTCCTATACCATATATTAATATTATGGTAAATAGTATAATTATAACTGTATTTATAGGAACAAATGTATACATATAATTATCTCCCTTTTATTTAGATAATATTAAATTATATTAGTTGTATCTATCCATCTATTTATATAGCCTATAAAGTTAATAAAGTCATATAATCTATTATTTAAAACATCTAAAATAATATCTTATTTATAAATTAGAGTTCTTTGAACTCTTCTAAAGTACTCCATATCCATATATTCACTTAGAACTTTTGATTCAAATTCCACTTTTATGTTTTCATTTTTCATATAAACTAGTTTCCCATATTTTATTACTTGATGCTTCATAACAGATGTTGCTTTATTCAATATAACCAGATCTATATCATCTCTTTTAAAAATATCTATAAGCTCACCTAGTATTTCTAACTTAATAAAGGAATCATACTTTTCTTTTGTCAAGATAGCTATATCTAAATCACTATTATGATTATTTGTTCCCTTTGCATATGAGCCAAAAACGTATATCAGAACAATATTATACTTCTCCGCTAAATAACCTATATTTTCTTTTAAAATATTATTAACTTCATTAAAATTTTTTTGTACTTTTTTCACTCCTTGATAACTTTATATTATCAGGTCGATCTTTTTAAAGTAATTACCATATATATCATATTGTACCTATTATTCTCATAGTTGTGAATAGAAGTCTTTATAATATTTTCTTAATTAAACATACTTTATAAATAAAACTACTTATTTTTAAAATTCATACTTAACTTTTTTATTTTTCTTGACAACATTTAGAAATCATGTTAAGTTATTAAATAAAATATTCTAAAAATTTGGTCAATATTTGCTAAGATGGAGAATGGTATTTTATGTTTAACAGTTCAAGAGAGTTGACGTTTGGTGAAAGTCAATACTGTGCAAAAATACAGATCACTCCTGAGCTATATCTTTGAACGTAAAAATAACTTTTTACTATTAGAAGATATCGACTAGTCTCGTTAACGACTTAGGTTTGCTGGAACTGAAAAAGGGATATTCATTTTTTAATGAATATAATCAAGGTGGTACCGCGAGTTATGCTCGTCCTTGAAAGAATTATCTTTCATGGGCGAGCTTTTTTATTATATAAGTTACCTTTAAATCGAAAATTTACTTATCTAATAAGATAAGATTAGAAATTAATTGTTTATATAAAATAATAATAGTGAGGGATCAAATCATGGCTGTTTTAAATAAAAAAGAATCTTTTGATGTTAATAATATTGTAAAACACTTAAACTTTCCAGAATCAAGAAAGAATCTAGAAGGTACACTAAAGAAAACTAATTTAATATATAGTAATATTTTTAGTGAAGAATATGAAAATGAAGTTTATATAAAACCAGAGAATATACAAACTACAGGCTCTTTTAAAATTCGTGGTGCTTACAACAGAATTTGCAAATTATCTTTAGAAGAAAGACAGAAAGGTCTTATTGCTTCTTCTGCTGGAAATCATGCTCAAGGCGTTGCCTATGCTGCTCAAAAGCTTGGAGTAAAAGCGACTATTGTAATGCCTAAAACAACACCACTAATTAAAGTTGAAGCAACTAAAAGTTATGGTGCAAATGTAGTGCTATGTGGCGATTGTTATGACGAAGCTTATGCAGAAGCACGAAGATTAGAAAAAGAAAACGGATATGTATTTATTCATCCTTTCAATGACTTAGATGTAATTGAAGGTCAAGGAACTATTGGACTTGAAATATTAGAAGAACTAAAAGATGTAGACTGTATCCTAGTTCCTATAGGTGGAGGTGGTCTTATCAGTGGTGTTGCTATAGCTGCTAAGTCTGCTAATCCTAATGTTAAAATTATAGGGGTAGAGCCTGAAGGGGCAAAAGCTATGAAATTATCTGTGGATAATAATAAACTTACCTATCTTGATAAAGTTAATACAATTGCTGATGGAGTTGCTGTAAAAGAACCTGGTGATTTGAACTTTTCAATTATAAGAGAATATGTAGATGAAATTGTTACTGTTTCAGACTTTGACATCATGGAATCTTTCTTAATTCTTTTAGAAAAGCATAAATTCATAGGGGAAAATTCAGGAGTTCTATCTCTAGCAGGACTTAAGAAAGTTAAAGAAACTAATAAGAAAGTAGTCTGTGTTGTTAGTGGTGGTAATATAGACGTTCTAAATATATCATCTATGATTAACCAAGGTCTATTATCACGTGGACGTATCTTCTGTTTTTCTGTTGATTTACCTGATAAGCCTGGAGAACTTTTAAAAGTTTCTGAAATACTCTCGGACTTGAATGCAAATATAGTTAAACTAGAGCATAATCAATTTAAAGCTATTGATAGATTTGTTCAAGTACAACTTGAAGTAACTGTTGAAACTAATGGACATAAGCATATTGAGCAGATTCTATCTGTATTACAACAAAAAGGATATAGTATAACTAGGGTTTATTAATTATAAAAAACTATTGTTTAGTTTTAACCTATACTCCATAATAAGATATAGTTAAATTAAAGTAAAAGATTATATAGCAATATTAGAACTAAAATTGGATAAAGGAGTATACACAAATGAATGAAAAAGAATTTTGGGATATTATTAAACAGATGCAGTCTTATGATGAACCTTTTGAATGGCTGATTGAACACTTATCTAAAAAAACAGATGATGAAATTATAGATTATGAAATTCACTTAAAAAATGCTTTAGATAAATCTTACACATCTCATTTATGGGGTGCGGGATATTTGATTATGGGTGGATGTTCAGATGATTGCTTTGAATATTTCAGATGTTGGCTTATTGCACAGGGACAAGAAATATTTGAATTAACATTAGAAAACCCTGAATTTCTTGCAGAATGCATTCCAGATTTTTATGAAGAAGAAGAAATTGTTCCAGAACTAGAAGATATGCTTTATATTGCAATGGAAGCTTATTCATTGAAAAAGACAGGTGATGTTGACTGTGATGAAGCCTCAGATGAATTTCTATCAAGAGTAGAAGAAAGAGAATATGAATGTAATCGAGATAACATAGAATTTGATTGGGAAGATGAAGACGATTTGATGGTTCTGTTTCCAAAGTTATGGGATCGTTTTGGAGAAAATCCATTAGGTTAATATAAATAATATATGTAACTTATTCTCATTTCTCATAAAACAAAGAGCCTCTTAAAGTAAACATAGTTTTTTATATCATATACTTTAAAAGGCTTTTTTATATATTAATGTAGTTCTTGTCAAACACTTATAGTAAAACATTAACTACTAAATAACATAATCCTCTGGTATAAATACCTTTACATCTTTAGGTCTTACAAATACTTCTTCTCCTACTTTAAGATTTAAATTTAGGTAAGTTTCTCTAGTTAATTCTGCTTCTAAATATTCTCCTGTATCTTCTCTTTTTAGTTCCAAATATACTATAGGTCCTATTGATCTAATAAAGAACACTTTTGATTTTATGAAATCTTCTCCTTTATTTTCTCTTCTTATTTCTATATCATGTGGGCGGACGTAACTTATTGCTTCAGTATTAGTAGTATTATTATATTCTGGAGCATCAAGTTCAAGTCCACCAATTTGTACCTTACCATTATGAACTCTTCCATGAAATAAATTTACATTACCAAGAAAGTTATAGACGAAAGGATTTTCAGGATTTTCATAAACCTCTTCAGGTGTTCCTATTTGTTCTATCTTTCCACCATTTAATATAACTATTCTATCTGCTACATCCATAGCTTCTTCCTGATCATGAGTTACAAATATACTGGTAATTGGCATATCGTCATGAAGCTTCCTTAACCATCTTCTCAAATCTTTACGAACTTTAGCATCAAGTGCACCGAAAGGTTCATCAAGTAAAAGCACTCTAGGCTCTACTGCTAAAGCTCTAGCAAGAGCAATTCTTTGTCTTTGACCACCTGATAACTGTGAAGGATATCTGTCTGCTAGTTCTCTCATTTTTACAAGTTCTAATAATTCACTAACCTTTTGACTAATTTCACTTTTACTAGGTCTATATTTACGTGAACGTACCTTTAATCCAAAAGCTACATTTTCAAAAACAGTCATATGTTTAAATAGGGCATAATGTTGAAATACAAATCCTACATTACGATCCTGTGCTTTTTTATCCGTAAGATCTTCTCCATCAAAAGATATGTTCCCTTCATCTGGATTCTCAAGACCTGCAATAATTCTTAATAAAGTGGTTTTTCCTGAACCAGAAGGACCTAATAGTGCAACCAGTTCTCCTGTATTGATTTTTAGGTTAACATCGTTCAGAGCTTTAAAATCTTTAAAATTTTTAGATATATTAGTTACTTCTATACCCACAACAATCTCCCCTTACTTCATATATTGATTTTACTTATCTAACTCTTTTCTGTTCTGTTTCTCAACGATATTTTTAATTATAAGATTGATCACAGCTATGATAGTTAGTAAAGATGCTACAGAAAATGCAGATGTAAAGTTATACTCGTTATATAATATTTCTACATGTAAAGGTAGCGTAGTTGTAACTCCTCTAATATGTCCTGAAACTACAGATACTGCTCCAAACTCTCCAGCTGATCTAGCTGCTGTGAGCACTATTCCATACAAAAGAGCCCACTTTATATTTGGCAATGTAACTAACCAAAAAGTCTTCCATCCACTTGCTCCAAGAGTCAAAGCTGCTTCTTCTTCAGAACTCCCTTGAGATTGCATTAATGGTATAAGCTCACGAGCAACAAAAGGAAAAGTAACAAATATAGTAGAAATAATGATTCCAGGTGTATTAAAAATTATCTTTATATTATTAGATGATAGCCAATTTCCAAATAATCCGTGTGTATCACTAAATAGTAGTACAAAAATAAATCCAGCTATTACTGGTGAAATTGCAAATGGCAAGTCAATAATAGTAATTAATAAATTTTTTCCCTTAAATTCAAATTTAGCTATTGCCCATGAAGCAACTATTCCAAAAATAGTATTTATAGGGACACATATTGCTACAGTTAATAAGGTTAATTTTAGTGCCTCTAATGCCATAGGATCGGTAATAGCACCCATATATACAGAAAATCCTTTTTCAAATGCTTTAGTAAAAACAGCAATTAATGGTACTATTAATATCAGTGCAACATAAATCATAGAAATAAATATTAATATGTTACGAACTATCTTCGATTCCTTTATCGAACTATTTTTTACTTTAGGTGTAGGAACTTTCTTTTCTTCAATAGCAATACTTTCGCTCACATCCTCACCCCCTATCTTATATTATGTCGAGTGGCATTCCACCATTGAAATAAATTTATAATAAAGAGCATAATAAAGGATATTATCAGCATTACAGCAGCAACTGCCGTAGCTCCAGAGTAATCATACTGTTCTAGTTTAGTCATTATGATTAATGGCGATATTTCCGTTTTCATAGGCATGTTTCCAGATATAAATACAACTGATCCATATTCTCCTAAAGTCCTAGAAAATGCTAAAGAAAATCCTGTTAATAAAGCTGGTAACATTTCTGGAAATATAACTTTAATAAAAGTTTGTATTCGTGTTGCTCCTAAGGTAGATGCAGCTTCTTCAAATTCTTTATCAAGATTTAATAAAACTGGTTGAACTGTTCTAACTACAAATGGAAACCCAACAAAACTAAGTGCTACAACTATACCTAGAAAACTAAAAGAAACTTTTATTCCTAGTAAATTAAGATATTTACCTATCCAACCTTCTTGAGAATATAATGTGGTTAAAGTTATACCTGCTACTGCTGTTGGTAAAGCAAATGGCAAATCAATAATAGCATCAATAATCTTACGACCTACAAAATCATATCTAACTAACGTCCATGCTAACAACAATCCGAATATTGTATTAATAAGAGTAGCTATGAAAGCAGCTCCAAATGTTATTTTAAAAGAAGCTAAAACTCTTTCTTCAGTAACTACCTTCCAAAAATTATCCCATCCCATGTTTGATGAATTTATAAATACCATAGATAAAGGGATTAATATCAGAAAACTTATATACAATATTGTAAAGCCTGTTGTCAGTCCAAAACCTGGTATTATACTATATTCTTTAATTTTTAAGGACTTAACAAATGACTTCATATAAACACCTCTTAACTTGAAATAGTTCTTAATATAGATATGATGAACCTAAAAGGTCCATCATTCTATTCATTTCATTACTTCTTTATATATATTTCATCAAAGATACCACCATCATTAAAGTGTTCTTCCTGAGCTTTTTGCCATCCTCCAAAAACCTCGTCTATTGTAAATAAGTTTATCTTAGGAAACTTATCTTCATAATTTTTAGATACTTTCTCACTTCTTGGACGATAGAAATTCTTAGCAGCAATTTCTTGACCTTCATCTGAATAAAGATATTCAAGATATGCTTCAGCAACTTTACGTGTTCCTTTTTTATCTACATTAGAATCTACAACTGATACTGGTGGTTCTGCTAAGATACTTACCGAAGGTATAACTATCTCAAACTTTCCTTCTCCAAATTCTTTATCAGCTAAATAAGCTTCATTTTCCCAAGCTATTAGAACATCTCCTATACCACGTTCAACAAATGTTGTAGTAGAAGCTCTAGCCCCTGTATCTAAAATTGGTACATTTTTAAATAACTTTTGTACAAATTCTTTGGCTTTATTTTGGTCCTTACCATTTTTCTCTAATGCATATCCCCAAGCTGCGAGATAGTTCCAGCGAGCTCCTCCAGAAGTTTTTGGATTTGGTGTAATAACTGAAACGCCTGGTTTTACTAAATCATCCCAATCTTTAATGTTCTTAGGATTCCCTTTACGTACTAGAAAAACAATAGTAGATGTATAAGGTGTTGAATTATCTGAAAGACGTTTTTGCCAGTCAGATTTAATAAGTTCCTTTTTCGTATTAATTGAATCAATATCATATGCAAGTGCTAACGTAACAACATCAGCTTCTAATCCATCGATAACTGAACGTGCTTGTTTTCCCGATCCACCATGAGACTGTTGTATATCAACGACTTCTCCTGTTTTCTCTTTCCAATGTTTAATAAATGATTCATTGAATTCTTTATATAATTCTCTAGTTGGATCATATGAAACATTAAGCAATTTTATAGGTTGAGAGCTTGAAGCTTGTTGTGTTTTATTATCTTTACTTTTTTTAGTTTCTTTCTTTCCACAACCTGCTAGTGTTCCTAAAGTGGCTATAATAGTTATAACTAATAATATGATTCTAAGCTTTCCTTTTAAAAATTTCTTGTTTCCCTTCTTTAACTTTGGCATAATCCCATCCCCCTTATATTCTGATTATCATAAAAGACCATTAATGCTTGATAATACTATTAATTAAAAATAAAATATTAATTTTTATTTATCTTATAAAAATTATAAGTTTTAACTCAATTTAATTCATACTATTCCTATTGGTTAATCCTATTTTAGTGTCCATTTTATGTATTGTCAAGAATAATTTTCTATTTCATCTATCTTTTCTATAATAGATAAGCTTTTAAGTGGAGAATTTCAACAGTGTAATAAAATATATTACTTCTCCACTTTATTCTATTAAATCTTAATTTTCATAGATGAAATCATAGCAGATTTATGATATAATACGCAGAGATTACTAAAATTTAGGTAGAGGATGGTATTGCTGTGATTACTGTAACTAATGTAAGTTTAAGGTACGGAGAAAGAAAACTTTTTGAAGATGTAAATATAAAATTTACTCCAGGGAATTGTTATGGTGTTATAGGTGCCAATGGTGCTGGTAAAAGTACTTTTCTAAAAATTTTATCTGGAGAAATAGATCCAAATACAGGAGAAGTTAGTATTCCTTCTGATATTAGAATGTCTGTTTTAAAACAGGATCATTATCAGTATGATAATTATCCAGTTTTAGATACTGTTATAATGGGAAATGCTAGACTTTATGAAATCATGAAAGAAAAAGATGCTATCTATGCAAAACCCGACTTTACTGATGAAGATGGAATAAAAGCTTCAGAATTAGAGTGTGAATTTGCAGAATTAGATGGATGGGAAGCAGAACCAGAAGCTTCTTCTTTACTTCAAGGTCTTGGTATTGGTACAGAACTTCACTATAAAACAGTATCAGAATTAACAGGTGCTGAAAAAGTGAAGGTATTACTAGCACAAGCTTTATTTGGAAAACCAGGAGTCTTGATTTTGGACGAGCCTACTAACCACTTAGATATTAACTCAATTAACTGGTTAGAAGAATTCTTAATAAATTTTGAAGGTACAGTTATAGTAGTATCTCATGATAGACACTTTTTAAATCAAGTTTGTACTCATATAGCTGATGTAGACTTTGGAAAAATTAAGTTATATGTTGGTAACTATGATTTCTGGTATGAATCAAGTCAATTAGCCCTTCAAATGATGAGAGATCAGAATAAGAAAAAAGAAGAAAAAATTAAAGAATTACAAGAATTCATTGCACGTTTTAGTGCTAACGCTTCTAAGTCTAAACAAGCTACTTCTCGTAAAAAATTACTTGATAAAATTACTTTAGATGATATCCAGCCATCTAGTAGAAAGTATCCTTATGTAGGATTTACTATAGGAAGAGAAGTTGGAAATGATATACTGATGGTTGAAAACTTATCTAAAACAATAGATGGTGAAAAAATTCTAAATAATATAAGCTTTACAGTAGGTAAAGATGATAAAATTGCATTTGTAGGTGAAAACGAACTTGCTAATACTACTTTATTTAAAATATTAACAGGTGAAATGGAACCAGATAGTGGATCTTTCAAATGGGGAGTTACTATCACTACTTCTTATTTCCCTAAAGATAACTCTGAATTCTTCAATAACGTAGATTTAAATCTTGTAGACTGGTTACGTCAGTTCTCTGAAGAAAAATCTGAAAGTTATTTGAGAGGATTCTTAGGAAGAATGTTATTCTCTGGAGAAGAAGCTTTAAAACAAGCAAAAGTTCTTTCTGGAGGAGAGAAAGTTAGATGTATGCTTTCAAAAATGATGTTAAGTAATGGAAATGTATTAATTCTTGATCAACCTACAAACCACTTAGACCTTGAGTCTATCACTGCTCTAAATAATGGTCTTAAAGACTATAAGAGTAATATTTTATTTGCTTCTCATGACCATCAATTTATTCAAACTATAGCAAATAGAATTATTGAAATTACTCCTGAAGGTTTAATTGATAAGCAAACGACATATGATGAATATTTAGAAAGTAAAAAGTAATATATTTTAAAGAGTACCAGATCTAAAATCCTGGTACTCTTTTTATTTGAAATATAGTCTATGATATTTCTTGTTTTTTCACACTATTATGTATAAATAGACACAGCACTCCTCCTAATATAATACTAAAAATTAGTATAAAATATGGATAAAGTATAGGTTTTCCAAATATATTAATAGTACTAAACAATTGGTATATACCTTTAACATTTAAAATTTGAGTAATACTTATATCGATTAATGCCTTCTTGAATTCTATTTTATTTGGTATTATATCTTTTAAAATTATAGGATAGAAAAGTATACATGCTGAAGTAAATAATGTAATCATTGATGATTTACTAATTTGTGATACTAAAATTATAACTAATGAAAATAATATTGCTCCTATAATACTAGTTAATACATATATTCCCCAAAACTGACCTATACTTAAATTATATGGTGAATTAATGAATCCAAGCATATTTTGAATAGGAGCTTCATATCCATGAATACCGTATGTCTTTATTGTAGTAAGAATCTCCATAAAATGAATCAGTAATACTATAAGTGTAGAATATATAATTGATGCTATAATCTTTACTTTAACAATATTCTTTCTCCCTTTTTTACTTGACAATATTAAGGGTGCTACGTTATCTTTATACTCTTCTGAAAAAATAGGTGAAATACCTAGAGAAAGCATTATACCAAAAAGTACTGCAAATATTATATTATTGTCATAGATAATACTTCCTACCTCTGCATATTTGAACTCAGGTTGCTTTAACTTCTCGTACATTTGTTTTGCCAATAATTTATTTTTATAGTCATATGTATCCTTTTTTCCCTCATTTTTAAGATTGCTTAAACTTTCTTCAAGTTCATCCATTGTATATCCTTTAAAATCATTATTAAGGTAACTATATTCTTCTAATTTAAAGGGCTTTTTTTCATGTCTCAATATATCTGAAATAGCTATTACTCTTGGTCTACTTTGAACCATATAGTTAAAATATACATACTTACTTTTTTTATAATACTCTTTATCCTTATTATTTTCATCTACTAATTCCTTAAGCTTGTTTTCTTTCTCTTTATTTATACTACCTTCAAATTGCTTCAAGTAATTATATAGTTCTTCTTGACTATATTCATATGCTTTTTTTATCCATTGGTTTTCACTTATAATTCTTGGTAAAAAAGTAATTGAAATCATTAGTATAAAGACTATATATATACTTTTCCTCGAAAATATTTTATATAATTCATATTTTAAAAGCTCCATCTAATTCACCCTTTCATTAAAGTAATACATATAAACATCTTCAAGGTTAGGCTGAATCCCTATTGTATTATCAACCTCTTGATTACTTAATATTCTTAGCTCAATTCCATCTTCTTTTCTTATCATATTTACAATTTGATAATTAGCTTCATAGTCACTCAGAGATTCTTCATTTATAGTTATACTCCATACTTTTCCATTTAGTTCTTCTAACAATCCTTTACAGGTCGATGATTTTATAAAGTTACCTTCTTTTATTAAAACTATCTCTTTTGCTATATACTCTATATCTGATACTATGTGAGTAGATAAAATAACTATTCTGTCTTTTGATATATCGGAAATTAATTTCCTAAATCTAATTCTCTCTTTAGGATCAAGACCTACCGTAGGCTCATCTAATATTAAAATTTTAGGGTCATTTAAAAGAGCCTGTGCTATTCCAAGTCTCTGTTTCATTCCACCAGAAAGTTTTTTAATTTTTTTTCCTCTTTCATTGGTAAGACCTACTATTTCTAAAAGAGTATCAATTCTTTCTTTGGCCTCCTTTTTGTTTATATCTTTTAATGCACCTATATATTCTAAGAACTTCTGAGGTGTAAAGTTTTTATAATATCCTATATCTTGTGGAAGATAACCTAATAGGTCTCTATATTCTTCTCCCATATCACTTTTATTTATCCCATCTACGAGAACTTTTCCACTTGTAGGCCTTAATACATCCGCTAGGATTCTCATTAAAGTTGTCTTTCCTGAACCATTTGGACCTAATAATCCATATACCCCTTCACACATAGTAAAAGAAAAGTTATTTACAGCAACTTTATCAGAAAATTTCCTTGTTATATTTAACATCTCTAGTTTCATTAAGTCAACTCCTAACTATGATAATCAAAATTAATTAGTCCTTCTTTAATATATTTCTTAACTTGAATAGCCATCAAAGTAATACCAACTAATATAATTAAAATGTATATTCCAGTATTTATATTAATAAATTTTTCTACAACTTTTGGACTGTTAAATATTAATAAAATTGAACATATCCATGTTCCTATCATTCCAAATGATACATATTGACTTCTAATTCTTTTTGCTATCATAAAAGATACAAAGTTAACCCATATAAAGGGAGTTAACCACATTATATTTACTTTTAATAGATTTAACCCTGTGTAACTTCTTGAAATCATAATAGCCATGACTAAATTCAGAGCAATATTGAAAGCTCCCAGTATAATCATTCTAGATAAAATTATCTCTCTAGCTGAAACTTTAAAACTTAGCTCAAGTTCGATCATGCCATTCTCTCTTCCCTTAAATATCTCTGTGAATCCTAATATCAGAGGTATAGGAGATATAAAAACTATTACTCCATAAGGACTTATATTTTTAGTTATAATAAATAAATAAGATATTAAAAATATTAAGATATTTATAGTCCAGTAAAGTTTATTCATATAACTTAAATCTATCTCAATTCTTTTTGTGATATTTTTTAAAATATCTAGCAAATTTTTCTTCTTAGGAACATGCTTCCTTAAATTTTCTATACACGTGTTTATTTCATTTTGACTAGGAACCTCAATACTATATTCATTTATTTCATCTATAAATTTCATTAAATCTTCATCTGAAACTTCTAGAAAGTCTGTATCTTTAAATTTCTTTTTTGAATTTTTCATTTTTTTCACCTCTATCTAGCAATTTTTTAAGTTTTTCTATTCCTAGTCTTAGCCTTGATTTTACAGTAGATTCATTTGTATCAGTTATGTCTCCTATATTTTTTATCTTTAAGTCGTGATAATACCTTAATATAAGTGCTAATCGTTGCTCATATGGTAATGATAAGATAGCGTTCTTCACCTGTAATCTTTTTTCTTTCTTTTCTAAAATATTGATTATATTATCTTTTTCTGATGTTTCTTTAGAAAAGTAAACACTTTGAGATTCATGAGGCAAATTATGCTTTACATATGAGCTCTTATAATAATCTTTAGAAGTATTTATAGCTATTTTTAAAATCCATCCTTTAAAGTCTCCTTTATCAATTTCGAAGGTTTCTAATTTTCTAAGTGTCTTAACAAATGTTTCTTGAGTTAAATCCATAGCTATATGATAATCTCCAAAGTTCCTATATATAACCGCGTGAATCAGTTTATAATAACGGTTTACTAAAACTTCCATCGATGATTGATTTCCATTAAGAATCTCTCGTACTAATTCTTCATCTTTTATTGCCAATATTTTCCCTCCTCTCGTATATGATACGATATAAAACTATAAAAAGTTTAATTTTATCAAAGATTTATTATATTAAAACTTAAAATAATAAAAGCTTTCTTAGAAAATAAGTTCTAAGAAAGCTTTTGTGATTTATATTTAACTTTATTCTTATTTTTAAATAACTTATCCCCATGCTCTGAAACACATACTCCTAATAATATAAGTAACATCCCTGAAATAGCTATTAAGGTTACTTTTTCTTTAAGAATTAATGATGACGCTATCATAGTGATGACTGGTGAAAGATAAACATAAGTACTTGTTTTTACCACACCTATTATACTAATAGATTTGTTCCACATAACATAACACACAGCAGAAGCTATTAATCCTAAAAATAACATATTAGATAATATATTTAGATCTTTAACCCAGCTAATTCTAAATTGAAAATCGCTTATTAAGAGTACAGGTACCATAAACATTAATCCATAAAAAAATACTTTTCTAGTAACATATATATGGCTATAATTGATATCAACTTTTCTCAACAAAATTGAATATACAGAAAAAATAACTGCTGCAATTATTGCTAATATATCTCCTATTGGATTTACATTTAGAACCAATCTTTCATTAAATAAAACTAAAAATACACCTAGAACTGCAAAAATAAATCCGACTAACAGTTTCTTATGAAACTTTTCATCATTAATAAAAATATGAGCAAGAATTGCAGTTATTATAGGTAATGCTGCTAGTAATAATCCAACATTTGATGCTAAGGTATACTTTAAAGCAGTATTTTCAGCTAGAAAATATAATGTTACACCACTTGCTCCTAATGATAAAAATAGTAGTTCCTCTTTTATATTATTTATTTTATTAAATTTAGGATAAATCAACAATAAAGCTAAGTATGCTATTAAAAATCTATAAAATAGTATTTCTATAGGACTAAGATTTCTAAGTAAAACCTTTGTTGAAGTAAATGTTGTTCCCCATACTAATATAGTTGTAAAAGCCATTAAGTGTCCTAATAATCGTTTATTTTTCATATATTTTTCCTCTTTAAATAGTTTATTATAACTAAAGTTAAAAGCTTAGTTCATATATCAATTTTTCTTAAGCTCAATTGTATTTAAATTAATCTATATATTGTACATTATTTCTCTTACTTGATGTAAATAGAAGTATTAGAATTGTTAATCATCAAATAAAATTATTTTTATAATGTGAAATTACTAAGATACTAGTTAGTAGATAATAAATATTTTAGTGGAGTAATTCCGAAGTATTGCTTAAATTTTTTAGTAAAATGACTTTGATCAAAGAATCCTGTACTTTGAGTAATTTCTGAAATGTTCTTTCCCTTTTTTAATTCTTCTTTTGCATAATTAATTCGTAACAATATTTGATATTCATGTGGAGTAGTATTAAAGTTTTGTCTAAAAAGTCTAATTATATGATACTTACTAAATCCACTATACTCTGATAGGTTCTCTAGTGAAATCTTCTCTGTAAAGTTGTTATCTATAAACTTTTTAATTTTGTAACTTGCGTCTATATCATGACCATCTTTATAGAACTTGTAACTAAAGTAGTCTTCTATCTTAAACAGATAATCTAGTATAGATATTAGTATTGTTTCCTTTTCTATTTCACTACAATTACTTTGAAGATCGTGTATCATATTATTTATGAGGCTAACATCATTATCATCCATTTTCTTTATATTCATAGTAAATCCCTTATGTCTCATACTCATTATAGATTCAAACCAATCTCTTTTTAAATATAACATCTTAAACTTCCATTCATTTATATTTGTTGGATTACAATCATGCATAACTCCAGAATCTATAAAAACAGCATTATTTGATTCAACCTTTCTTTTTATTCTTTCACAGTACACTACACTCGAACCTCTATACACTATTCCTACAGATAGTTCTTGATGTGCATGTTGTTTAGAAGAATGTATCATTTCATCGCAACTCTTTATCTCAAAAACAGGAAAGTTCCTATCCCTATAATACTCTACTTCCCTCATTAGTTTTCACCTCATTTATAAGTATACCAAAGTGAAATTACATATAAAAAACAACCTATTTCAAAATACTCATGTTGCCACTTATTTTATTTATTAATTTTTTAGGTCCATATATACATATTCCTAAATAATTTAAATCATCTAAATAAGTGTTGTTTAGTTTTTCTACATAATCACAATAACTCTTTGATTTCTGAGCTAATGAATTAAAGTCTATTATAGTTATATCATTGTGATTTTCTAACGCTAGTCTATTATGTATTTCTTTAATCTGTTCTTTAGTGCTAGATAAAATAGGTATAGGAATATTTGTAATCCCTATATGTGTATAATTATCCTTATTCTCAACTTTCGGTCCTATTAGTCCATCAGTATTTCCCCCTAGGCTTAAACCAAGAACAGCTGTAGTATTAGCAATTAGTCCTATTGGCAATTCTTTATCTATTATCATTACACATTTCATAATACTTCTCTCCTTTTTATTTCCTGCTTGAAAAGTATTATAGAAAAATTATAAAAAGAAGTATAGTAAAAAATTGCTATAGCAAAGAAATTAAATATATAGTTATTAATATCCTAACTGCTTTCCTACGATGATTATTTTT
The DNA here is from genome assembly GCF_001190785.1 of Gottschalkia purinilytica. Lineage (NCBI taxonomy): Bacteria > Bacillati > Bacillota > Tissierellia > Tissierellales > Gottschalkiaceae > Gottschalkia > Gottschalkia purinilytica. Next base: position 94,794 of record NZ_LGSS01000008.1, read on the forward strand.
ATTCTTCCTTTAACAAATTGTCCTGTAATGGTCACAAAATCATTACATATTCTATTTGGACTCTTACAGTCTACGCATTGTCCTAATTTAGTACAGGGTGTATCTTTATTTAATCTTTTAGCATCTATAGGGGCAGCATAATTTCTAACTCTTTTCTCAGCTTCTTCTATATCTCTAACTATTTTATTTATTCCAGCTACTATAATCACTTGCTTAGGCCCATATATCATAGGGGCTACTCTGCTTCCATTTCCATCAATATTATATAATTCTCCATTTTCAGTTAATGCATTTGTACTACATAGAAAAGTATCAGAAGAAAAATTTTGCAAATATATATTTTTCTTTTCTTCACTTGTGATACCCTCTTTATATTTATCTAAAAATTTATAATTACCCTTTCTAAGAAAATCTATAACACCAGCTTCAAATAACGTCATAGAGTCTCCTACACCAACTATAGAATTTTCTGGTATAAGCTCTTTTAACTTTTCTATTATTTCTTTCTCATCCTTAACATAGTAACCTTCCATATTACGTTTTTTAAGATTACTGATAGTTCTTTCAATCTGCTTATCTATATACCATAAGACATTGTTATCCAAATTTACCACTCCCATATAACATATTATCTATAGATATTATTTTTATATTCTAATTTAAATAAAGCTAAATATTTTATATAATTATAACATTAATAATATATTAGAAATAATGGACATTAAATATCTTAATTAAAATGTACAAATTAAAAATAGCTATGGAGTCCCTGATCCATAGCTATTTTTATATATTAAAGAGTTTCGTCTAATCTCTTTTTAACTTCAGTTAAAAATTCTTCAGTGTTTACGATTTTCTTATCTTGAACTTCTGAAATAGATGCAAGGTCTTTTGTCATAACCCCTTCTTCTATAGTTCTTATACATGAAGCTTCAAGTTTATTTGCAAATTCAACTAATTCACTGATATTGTCAAGTTCTCCTCTTTTTCTTAAAGCTCCTGTCCATGCAAAGATAGTAGCCATTGAGTTAGTTGATGTAGTTTCTCCTTCAAGATGTTTGTAATAGTGACGTTGAACTGTTCCATGAGCTGCTTCAAATTCATAGTATCCTTCTGGTGAAACAAGTACAGATGTCATCATTGCTAAGCTTCCAAAAGCTGTAGCAACTAAGTCAGACATTACATCACCATCATAGTTTTTGCAAGCCCAAACCATTCCACCTTCTGATTTCACAACACGAGCTATTGCATCATCTATTAGTGTATAGAAGTAAGATATTCCAGCAGCCTCAAACTTTTCTTTGTACTCACTATCATATATTTCTTGGAATATGTCTTTAAATCTATGATCATAAGTTTTAGAAATAGTATCTTTTGAAGCAAACCATAAGTCTTGTTTAATATCGAGTGAATAGTTAAAACAAGCTCTAGCAAAACTTTCAATAGACTTATCTAGGTTATGCATACCTAATGTAACACCAGGTCCTTTAAATTCATGTATAGTTTGTCTTGAAACTTCTCCATTTTCATAAGTAGCTACAAGCTCTACTTTAGCAGGTCCTTCTATACGACATTCTACATCTTTGTATATATCTCCATATGCATGTCTTGCAACTGTAATAGGTTTTTTCCAAGTTTTCACATAAGGCTTTATACTATCAACTATAATAGGTGTACGGAATACAGTACCATCTAAAATCGCTCTGATTGTTCCGTTAGGACTTTTCCACATGTTCTTTAAGTTATATTCTTTAACTCTATCAGCATTTGGAGTTATAGTAGCACATTTTACACCAACACCATATTTTTTTATTGCATTAGCTGCATCTACAGTAATTTGGTCATCTGTTTCATCTCTTTTTTGTAATCCAAGATCATAATACTCTGTTTTTAAATCTATATATGGCTCTAAAAGTGTATCTTTAATCATTTTCCATATTATTCTAGTCATTTCGTCGCCATCCATCTCTACGATTGGCAAGTTCATCTTAATTTTATCAACCATTCTTATCCCTCTTTTCTTTAATTTTTATCATATATTAGTGCTGAAAATAAATAAGCTTAAGTAAATATTTAAAAACTCAATTTTTAAAATTGAATATATACTAAGTTTTTAATCATCTATAAAAGTTAAAATAACTGACTATATATATTAAATTAAGGTATTTTAATATTTTAATAATTTTTTCTAATAATTCACAATATATATAATCTTAACATTGGTTTGTCATTTTATCAATAAGAACAGTAGTATTAAAAGATAAAAGCCCTTATGTTTGACATAAGAGCAAGTTTATTATAAATGTGTATAATTATTCTTTTTGATCTTTAAAAATAATAATTTTGAATGTATTTTCTATAATATTCTTTATCCAAATATGGCTACATTCTGTGAGAAAGGAATAAATCTAGAACCATTCCACTTTAACGAAGTTTGAACATATCCTAATCCATCAGCATTATATCTTCCTATGATTCTTTGTATTGCATATAACTCATAAGTACCATCTCTTTCAAAATCAATAGGATATAATCCACTTAAAGCCATTACATCTCCTTTAATAGGTTCTTTTAATTTTCCATTTGCATCATATATTTCTGATAAGTATTCTTTACCTTTATATCTAATATCTATAATATATCTTTTATTTAAATTTTTACTTACTACCTCTACTTTATAATTATTTCTATAATTCACTTCATACTTATATTCTTCATTAAACTTTTCGTAATCAAATATCTTTTTAGGTTGATTATTTAAGGCTGAATATACATAGTAATAGCCAATAGCACCACTGCCTCCTGAATCAATACTAATTAATATATCATCTACTTTATCCCCTGTAAAATCTCCTAAAAATATAGTTGGATTATATCCTGCATTTGATTCTAATCGTACTCTTATATATCTACCTTTCTTACCATCTTGAATAACTAAGGTTATATTATCTCTAAAAGGACTTTCTGTTCCATAAGGTCTAGTTCCTATTAGAAAAACATCATCTAATATTCCATCTCCATTTACATCTCCTTGTTTGGAATCTAATACATAGAACTTATTATCAGCTGGTATTTCATTTTGATAATAAAAATGGTCATAGTAGTACATATTATATCCTCCTTTTTTAGATTCTTATTGATATAATATGTACTTGATACAAACAGGAACACATTAGAAAAATATTTATTTATATTCTATTATAAGAAACAACTATCTTGATTTAATTGTAATTGATTTATGTTTATTTTATCATAAAAAAGCTAAGTTTTATAATGATCCTGATACTATATATTTTTACACTTATTCTACCTTATATTTTATTGAAAATAAATTTACTTACTTATTTCTTGTTTACGTATTTTTTCATCTTTATTATTGAACCTAAACCACGTAACCTTATAAAAATGTTTTTTTGAATTTCTTGTGTTTCAAATCCAAGTTTTTCATATAATCTTTTTGCATTTGTGTTAGTACTAAATACCTCTAGAAGATAACTTTCATAATTCATATCTTTATATATGTAACCAATAAGTTGCGTAGCAATGCCTTTTCTTCTATAATTGACATCCGTAGTAAGAAAGTCGATAGAACACTCTGTGTCTTCTTTTACTACAGGTTTTCCCATAATCATATTCATCTACCAACAAACTAAACTACCCTTAAGCTTTCCAAAAAGTTTTTTACATATTTCTTTGTTAAAATAAACAGCACGTTTCTGCTTGTTCCCATATCCTAAAAGTCCTATTACTTCTTCACCATCAAGACAAACGTAAAACATATCAGGTATTATTGTAGAATAAAACAGTTGGCGCAATATTTCTTTGTCTTTTGAAACAGTTATTACATTGTGAAATCCATCAACAAAGAGCTTAACTGTTTTGTAAATATAGGTTTCATCTAAGTCTCTTAACTTCATTATCTTATAGCTTTCCATGTAAATTTCAATCCTTTCTTCATATATAAAATATAAATACTCTTTACTTTGCTCTTTAAGAAAATTACCTACTAACTATTACACTTGTTTATATAGTAATTATATCATCGCTTCCAATAAATTGTATTTATTGTATTAATTTCATTCGTTATTTAATATGTTGACTCCATACTTAGCATGATGCAGCATCTTAAACATTATATTAAAACATAGCTTATAAAAAGGAACTTGGCTATTTAGCCAAGTTCCTTCTTTTATAGAATATTAAGTTAGCTACATTTTCACATTCAATATTCTAGTTCTCATTATCTACATCAATCACTACTCCTTTTACATGTTTCTTCTTCATCATTTTGTCTTTCTTACGATACTCTTTACTTTTAAGAACTACATCTAGATCATAATCCTCAGGATATAATTCTTCTTTCTTTATATGCAATGAAAGTCTTTTTTTATTTATCTTAAGCTTTTTATTCATTATCATAACAGTGTATTCTCCCTTTGAATTTTCAAGTTCGCAAACAACACCTGTCTTTTTCATAGAACTTACATATACACTATCTCCTATAGCAAATTCGGAAGTCTTATTTAATCCTTCTGATATTTTACTTCGCTCTTTAGCCTCTTTAAACTTTACTTTTTGCTCTTTATGAGATTTAACAATATCTTTATCTAAAGTCTCTTTGCTTTCATCCTTTTTATATTCATAATTTGAATAATCTTTATATTCTTTATAAGTTACTTGGTGAGCTTTTTCTATTATATCCTTACTCATTCCTAGTCTTAATGCGATTAGAAAAGCATTACTTTCACCAGCTTTTCCTATATTAAGCTTATAAAGAGGTCTTAAAGTTTCTATATCGAAAGCCATAGATCCATTTATAAATCCTGGATGATCTTGTGCAAAATATTTTATCTCACTATAATGAGTTGTTGCACAGATTGTAGCTCCTTTATCATAGAGTTTTTCAAGTATAGCTGTAGCAATTCCCATTCCTTCTGCTGGATCTGTTCCTGAACCTACTTCGTCCATTATAACTAAAGTATGTTTATCAGCACAGTGTAATATATTAATAATATTTTTTATATGGGATGAGAATGTACTTAAACTATGTTCTATACTTTGCCCATCTCCTATATCAACTAAAACATCAATAAATACTCCGAACTCACTTTCTTTATCTACTGGTACATGGAGTCCTGACTGAGCCATCATCGTGAGTAATCCAACTGTTTTAAGTGCTACTGTTTTTCCTCCTGTATTTGGACCTGTAATTATTACTCCTTGATAATTTTCTCCTACAGTAAAGTCTAGTGGTACTGCTTCTTTACCTATTAGTGGATGTCTTCCTCTTTTTATATTTATATAGTTTCTATTATTAAAAGAAACTTCTTCTCCATCTATTGATTTACTATATTTACCTTTAGCAAATATAAAATCGTAGTATGCCATAGCTTCAATATTAATATTTAGTTCTTTTTTATTATTAAACAAAATATCAGTTAAATAAGATAATATTTTATATACTTCTTTTTCTTCTTCTATTTTGCATATATTAAGTTCATCTTGAATTTTCTTTATTTCTTTAGGCTCAATAAACAATGTTGATCCTGTTTGAGACTTATCATGAATCTCTCCATCTACCTGTCTTTTATATTCACTTTTTACTGGTATTACATACCTTCCACCTCTTTGACTTACAAGATGATCTTGCATATATCCCTTATAACTTTCATTTTTTAAAATACCATCTAGTTTACTTTTTATTCTGTCTTCTAATATATTTATTCTTTTTCTTACTTTAGAAAGTTTTGAACTTGCTCTATCATCTACTCTTCCTCTTAAAATACATCTATCGATTTCTTCTCTTATTGTATAAAGTTCATAAGTGGAACGAGCAAAAGTAGTTATAGTTGGAGCATTGTATTCTTTATCTTTCATAAACCTTTTTAGTCTTTCAATTTCTCTTAAAAGGTCTGACACTGACTCTAAATCTTCTGGAGATAATATAGCTCCTTTTTCTAATTTTTCTTTAATTTGCTTTATTCCTTTCAAGCTATTGATTGGAATACTAGAAGTTATATCTATAATAGCTCTTGCTTCACTAGTTTCTTTCATATCTTTTTCAATTACTTTTATGTCTACTGATGGTTCAAGTCTGTCTATTCTTTCCTTCGCTATATCTGATAATGCAAATCCTTTAAGTTGTTCTTTTATTTTATTGTATTCTAATATTTCTATAGATTTTTCATTCAATTTTTATCCCTCCACCTTTTTTTATTACTGTTTTAATATTAGTTATTTTTACTAGCACACTTAACATGCTTCACTCCCCCTTAAAATAAATAAAGGCCATAGATAAACACATGTCTATCTACAGCCTTAAAATCATCTTTACTATAGTTTTCCTTTAAATGGAATTATAACTCAAGGCATAGTTATAAAAAGGTACAAAAAAACCGTGCAAAAGCACGGAATCCTTCCTTCATATAACATATAAATAAAGAGACTGTATAACCGTGTTCTATTCTAAGCTCAAGTCCTAAAAAATGCGTCAACAAATAAACCTATCAAACGTAGGTTTTAAAAAATTATTTAAGACTCGATATTAAGTTCGCTTAGTTAAGAACAACCTCATTCATAAAACAATCTCCTTTAACTTGAGTATAACTATATTATACTTCTTTTCCAAGTAATTTACAATATAATCTTTGAAATTAACTTAATAGAACTAATATTCCTTTGAGTAAAATTGAAGTTTCATACATTTTCTACAATAAAATCACTATTTTATAATAAATATTAACAATTTAGTCAATTTTTATATTATAATGTTATAATATGCAATACTGGGTATTCCCCAAATCATTCTAATTTTAAAATACACACTTTGCTAGTTTTAAAGCTAAACTTAATTAGTTGTTTTAATGCAAATTTAACTTATAAATAAGGAGAATATTATGATAAAAATTAAAGAAAACACTACAAACAAAGTACTTTATTATGATTTTCTAAGAACATTTGCCTGTTTTTTAGTAATAGTTAATCATACTGTCAGCTTTATATTTTTATCTACTAAACCATCACCTACTTGGTATTTATCGATAACATATTTTTTTGTAAGTAAAGCTGCTGTACCCATTTTTGTCATGCTTTCTGGAGCATTACTTTTAAGAAAGGATTACACTTATAAACAATTATTTTCCAAAAAAATACTTAGGATAATTCTTACTATTATTGTATTTTCTTTTACATATCAGTTTATCTTTGTAGAAAATTTTAATTTATTTAATCCTATAGTCTTTCTAGGAAAGATTATAAAAGAACCAGTAACTATTCCATACTGGTATTTGTACATGCTCTTAGGATTATATATTATGACACCTATGATTAGAAAAATGATTAAAAACTTTAATTATAAGGACTTTATATATTTTAATGTAGTATTTATTATATTTAGTGGAATATATCCTCTAGTAACATTATATTTTCCTACAATTCAATACTCACGCTTTTTCACTATACCAATTTTTTCAACTTATATCGGTTATTTTATACTTGGATACTTTATAGACAATATAAAGATACCTCAAAAAAAATATAAAAAAGCCATGATTATATTGAGCGTTTTATTTATATTTTCTTTAGCTATTCAAGTTATACTAACATCGAGAGAATACTATAGTCATGGTCAAGTTATATTAAAATTAGACAATGTTGGATTGGCTACAATTATGTCTTTAGCTATACCTATGTTCTTTTTATTTAAACACATTTTCTCTAATATAGTTTTTTCAGATAGAATACAAAGTATATTATCTAGTATTTCATCTGCTACATTTGGCATTTATCTCTTACACAATATGTTAATAATACGTTTGGATAATGTTGCATCGTTCCTAAACAATAACTTAAATTGGTTATTAGCGTGTTTAGTCTTTCAGCTACTAATTTTTATAGCCTGTTTTATAATTACGAAAATTTTACAGAAGATTCCTTTGATTAAAAAATTATTATAGTGAATATTTCTCATAATAAGAGTAATATTAAAAAAAGCGTCAAATTATAAACTTATAATTTGACGCTTTTCTTACTGAAAAATAAGTTAGTTATTATTTTCGTATCTCCATTTTAAGCTTTAAATATCATCAATAGAGAAATCCTAAATATCTAAACTATATCTCTATTTTTGTTCCAACTCCTAATTCTAAAGCTTTTTCATATATTCTATATGCAGTAACTAAGTCCAAAATTGCACTTCCTACAGACTTAAATATAGTGATATCTTGTGGTGACTGTCTTCCTGAAACTCTCTCTAATATTACTTCTCCCAACTCTCCTGTAATATCACTTTCATCTATAATTCCTTTTTTCATTGGTGTGATTAAATCTCCAGCTTCGCTAAGTACACCCTCCTTAGTATCCAAGAATATCCCTTGAGAATTCTTTAAAATAAACTCATCTATTTCTTGCATCTCAGGAGTATATGAACCTATACCATTTATATGTGTTCCTTTTTTTACTAGCCTTCCATCAAATACTGGGCTTTTTGCTGTAGTTACTGTAGTTATTATATCTGCATCTTTAATTGCATCCTCTGAGCTATCTGCTACTAGTATTTTAACTCCATAGTCACTAAACTTTTGTTGCATATCATTCACAAATTCTTTAGCCTTTTCACTGTTAATATCGAATACTTTAACTGTCTCAATTTTTCTTACAGACAAGACAGCTTCTAGCTGTGAGGAAGCTTGACCCCCTGTTCCAAATAGAGCAAAAGTCTTTGAGTCCTTTCTAGATAATATGTCCGTACCGGCGCCTGCAACTGCTCCTGTTCTAAACTGAGTTAAAAAAGTTCCATCCATTATAGAAACCACATCCCCTGTTTCTCCATCTAATAGTAACATTTTAGCTGGAACAGATGGTATTCCTTTCTTTGCGTTTTGTGGAAATACTGAAACTATTTTTATACCAACAGAGTTTATCTCTTCTGCATATCCTGGCATAAATAAACTTTGTCCATTAAATTTAGGAACATCTATATTCACTCTTAAAGGTATCTCTACATTTCCTAATGTGTACATTCTTAATGCATCTTTTGAAGCCTGAACTGCATCATTCATGCTAAAAACTTTTTTAATATCTTCCGCTGTTAAAACTAACATTTTAATTCCTCCTTTAACATATATTATATACCATCGAATTGTGATTTTAATCGAATAACATGAATTTATTTATTAAAATCTTAATAAAATGAAAGATCATATAGTTTTTTTATTTCATCAATTATAGCACTTATACCTTCATAAATTTGTTCCTCATTTACTCTAGTTATACTTAATCTAATTAGCTTATTATTGTTAGAACTGTTAGATAGATAAAAAGTTTCTCCTGATTGAACCCTTATTCCTTTCTTCTTTAAGTTACTAATTAGTTTATTAATGTTAAACGTTAATGGCAACGTTAAGTGATTAAAAATTCCAGAAGTTATATTTTCATGTTTCAAGAATTCTGTGTCATTATAATAGTTTAAAGCATTATTTAAGCAATTAATTCTTTCTAAATAAATTTCTGATATCTTGTTTCTATATCTTTCAAACATACCACTATTAATATAAATTGAAAGTGCAGCTTGAGATATCATACAAGCATCCAAGTCTGTAAGCTTCTTATATAAATAAAACTTATCTTTCATAGAGTCAGGTATAACAGCAACACCCAATCTTAAACCTGGAAATAGTATTTTAGAAAAACTTTTTAAGTATATAACATGAGAAGAGCGATCGTATGTATAAATAGGATCAGCCTTACTATCATTTTCTAAGTCTGCAAGATAATCATCTTCTACAATATAAACATCATATTTTCGAGCTAAATCAGCAATTGCTTCTTTTTCTTTAGCCGTATAAGATGTTCCCAATGGATTTTGAAATCTAGGCATAGTATAAAAAAACTTAACATTATCTCTTTTAAATATCATTTCCAGCTCATTTAAATCTATCCCTTTTACTCCTCTTTCTATTCCAATAACAGGTATCTTCTTTAACTCAAGAAGCTTTAAAAAAATATTATATGTAGGCTGTTCTACAAGAACGTATTTTTTATTATTCGGAAATGGCATTTCCGCTAGAATGGATAATGCTTGTTGGATTCCCGAAGTAACATAAATATTATCAGGTTTTGTAAACACCTGATAATTCATAAGATGTTTTTCAAGAACATCAATCAAGTAACTAAGCCCATTATCAGTATTGTAAGTGAATATATCTTGCTTATAAACATCCATTGCTTTATCCATACAATGTTGAAATTCTAAATATGGAAATATATCTGGATCTGGAGATATAGATGAAAAATTAATATATTCATTTTTTGCTTTATTATGCATTTTTTTCTTTTCAATTGCATAGTATCCACTTTGAGGAACAGAATAAATTACATGTTCTTTTTCTAATTCATCATATGCTCTTACTACAGTACTCTTACTACATTTATGTATTTCTGCCATTTTTCTAATTGTTGGCAGTTTATCCCCTGATTTTATTTCTCCTTTTTCAATTTTTTGTTTAATATAGTTTGTAATATCTTCATACTTCATACTTCAATAACCCCCAATATAAGTGTACCAGTACAGTTTGTATTAATGCGTATTCTTCCTTTCAATATTGCCATACTATAATTATATCATTCGGCCAAAATTATTTAATTTTCAATTTCTACGAATAGTATGGCTTAAGGAGGCTTACTTATGAAAAAAAATAATAATATTTTTATTGTATATATGTTAGCAGTTCTATATGCTGTAATAATTGGTTTTTCATTTTTGTTTACTAAAATTGCATTAAAATATTCTAGCCCTTTAGATGTTTTAGCCCTTAGATTTGCAGTTTCATTTATAGCTTTAACTATCCCTGTTGCTTTAGGATGGATAAAAGTGAGATTCGAGAAAAAATATGTTATTAAAGTCTTACCTTTACTTATATTCTATCCAACTCTTTTTCTTAGTCTTCAAACTTTTGGACTTAGTTTTTCTTCATCATCAGAAGCAGGTATTATACAAGCAACTACACCTATATTCACAATGGTTTTATCTTCTCTAATTTTAAATGAGAAGACAAATTTAGTTCAAAAGGTGTCTATATTTTTATCTTTCTTCGGTGTTCTATATATGTTTATGATGAAAGGTGAGAGTATAAGTTTTAATAGCTATAAGGGAATTATATTTTTACTATTATCTTGTCTTTCTTTTTCAGGATACAGTATACTTGCAAGAAAGCTTTCTAAAGATTTTAATGCTGTAGAACTAACATATTACATGATAACTGGAGGATTTATCATTTTCAATATTGCTGCAATAGGCAAACATGTATCAGATAATACTTTAAGTCAATTCCTTACTCCTTTTAGTAATTTAAGCTTCGTATTATCAATGCTATATCTTGGAATTCTTGCATGTTTAGTTACATCAGCTTTAACTAACTATATTCTTTCTAAAATAGAAGCTTCTAAAATGAATGTATTTGTTAATTTAACAACTGTTGTTTCTATCTTTGCTGGAGCTGTCTTTTTAAAAGAACGTATATATAGTTATCATATAATTGGTTCATTGATGATTATTGCTGGAGTAATAGGTGCAAATTGCTTTACTGGCAGTAGAAAACGATTAGATCAAAATTTATAAGACAATATTATATAAAAAATGGGCTATTCATCTCACAGTCTGGAGTATGAATAGCCTTTATAGTTATTAGTATAAATATTATTAATAACCTATTGCGCTAACAACTCTACTCTTTAAAATTTTTAGAGTTTAAGCTTAGCCAATGCATCTGCAAGAGCGGAGTTAATTGATTCATTACTCGCTTCCTTCTGTTTTTTAAGATATTTTGACACATCTTTCTTTGACACCTTATTACTTTCTTTATTCTTTCTTTCGTTAAAAGCAGAAAGCTTTTCTCTATATCCACATCTACATGTGAAAATCTGTCCTTCTCCTTCACCACGTAGTTCTAATTTTTTATGACAGTTAGGACATCTAGCATTGGTTATCTTGGCAACACCTTGTCTATGTCCACATTCTCTATCTTGGCAAACAAGCATCTTTCCCTTTTTTCCATTTACCTCGAGCATATATTTACCGCATTCTGGGCATTTGTTTCTTGTTAAGTTATCATGTTTAAATTTATCTTCACTATTTTTTATCTCATTAACAACTGATTTTGCATATCTTCTCATATCGCTAATAAAGCTATCCTTATTAAGACTTCCTTTAGCTATATATCCTAACTTCTGTTCCCATTCTGCAGTCAATGCAGGCGATCTTAATTCTTCAGGAACCAAATCAAGAAGTTGTCTTCCTTTAGAAGTTATAAAGATATCTTTTCCTTTTTTCTCAATAAGAAAACTGTTGAATAACTTTTCAATAATATCTGCTCTTGTAGCTACTGTTCCAATTCCTCCTGTTTCGCCAATGGTTTTAATTAGATCTTTACTTTCATTAGACATATATTTAACTGGACTTTCCATAGCTGAAAGTAAGCTTCCTTCGTTAAAAGGTGCAGGCGGCTTTGTCTGTCCTTTAGTTTGTGTAACAGAAGATATATTTAAAACATCTCCTTTATTTAATTTAGAAATCGTTTGGTCTAAAGCATCATCATAGTCGCTATCTTCTTCGGATATATTTGCATAAACTTCTTTCCAACCTTGAGATATAACTACTTTTCCGTTGGCTGTAAAAATTTCATCTCCTACTTGAGCTTTTATAGTTGTTTGCTCGTATTCAAAAGGCGGATATAAAACTGCTAAAAATCTTCTAACTACCATGTCATATATTTTTCGCTCTTTATCATTTAACTCACTTAAAAATACAGGTTGTTCAGTAGGTATAATAGCATGATGGTCAGAAACCTTGCTATTATCTACAAACGACTTACTTGTTCTTATGTTACTTTTTAATACTTTTGAAGCTAGTGCATTATATGGTCCAGTTTTACAAGCTTTAACCCTATCCTTTAATGTATCCACTATATCCTCAGATATGTATCTTGAGTCAGTTCTTGGATAAGTTAATACCTTGTGACGCTCGTAAAGTTTTTGCATAATAGAAAGTGTTTCCTTTGCAGAATAACCGAATATTTTATTTGCTTCTCTTTGTAACTCTGTTAAATCATATAGTTGTGGCGAGAATGTTTTTTTATGATTTTTATCTATAGCTACAATCTTCGCATCTTTTCCTTTTATAGACTTCAGTATTTTATCACACTTTCCCTTATCAAAAGTTTTTATATCTTTAGTATGTTTGTCTTGCCATATAAGCTTTAAATTTTTAGCTGAAGCCGTAATACCATAAAAATCTTTTGGTTTGAAATTTTCAATTTCTTCTTCTCTCTTTGCAATCATAGCAAGTGTAGGGGTTTGAACTCTTCCACAAGAAAGTTGAGCATTATACTTGCAAGTTAAAGCACGTGTGGCATTTATACCTACAATCCAATCAGCTTCTGCTCTAGCAACAGCCGATGCATAAAGATTTTCATATGCTCTACCATCTTTTAATTTATTAAATCCATCTTTAATTGCTTTATCCGTAACAGAAGAAATCCAAAGACGTTTAATTGGCTTTTTAACATGAGACATCTCTATTATCCATCTAGCTACAAGTTCACCTTCTCTACCAGCATCTGTAGCTATTATAATTTCATTTACATCTTTTCTATTCATTTGTTCCTTAACGTTATAGAATTGCTTACGACTTTGCTTAATTATATTAAGTTTTAAACTAGAAGGTAACATTGGTAAATCTTCAATTTTCCATGACTTATATTTTTTATTATAATCTTCAGGATCAGCAAGTGTAACCAAGTGACCTAAAGCCCAAGTAACTATATATTTTTGACCTTCTAAGTATCCATTACCTTTCTTATTACAATTCAATACTCTAGCTATATCCCTTCCAACAGAAGGCTTTTCAGCTAACACCAATTTCTTATTCATATTAACAATCCTTTCAAAACAACTATAATTTATAGTCCATATTAATCTATTCTAACACAAAAGGGAAAACCACGACTATATTATGTACTTAACTTAATATAGTCGTGGTTTTATTTTAAAGTTAAAACTTTCTATCTTTTGAATATCTATTTTTCTTTGAATTTTGAGTTCTTTTACTTGATCTTCCACCTGTAAAATTTTGCTTTTTATCTCCTAAATTTCTTCCTTTATAGTCTTTACTTCTCTCATCAGTCTTATTACTTCTTGATGATTTTCTAGTATTGTTGCCTTTCCCACTTCTAGACTTATTACCTCTATCATTATTAGAACGTCTATATTTACTATGCGCCTTATCTTCTTTTTCATTAAACTTATTTATTGCTTTATCCTTTTCATGATCTTTTTCTTTGACTATCTTTCTTCTTTCTAGAGTCATTTTTATTTTTCTTTCAATCATATCTAATTCTTGTCTATCTTTAGGAGCTACAAAAGTAACAGCAACACCAGTTTGACCTGCACGTCCTGTACGTCCTATACGATGGATATAGCTTTCTGGATCTTGTGCTATATCATAATTAAATACATGTGTTATTCCTTCTATATCTAATCCACGAGCAGCAACATCTGTTGCTACAAGAAGTTGTATCTCTGCTTTTCTAAATGCTTTCATTACTTTCTCACGTTTTGCCTGACTAAGATCACCATGTATTTCATCTGAATCATATCCACGTCTATTTAAAGCTTGATTAAGTGCACTTACACGACGTTTAGTACGACAAAATATTATTGCCATAAAAGGATTGTATTCATCAATAATACTACAAAGTGCATCTTGTTTTCCTCTATCTGTTGTTTCAACAACCAACTGCTTTATTTCATCTAAAGTTACATTACTTCCCTTAACTTGTATTTCACTTGGTTCTTTCATATATCTACTAGCAAGTGAGCGTACCTGATTATTCATTGTAGCAGAGAAAAGCATTGTTTGTCTTCCTTTTGGTGTCTTATTTATTATTTCTTCTACCTCTTTTAAAAAGCCCATATGAAGCATCTGATCAGCTTCATCCAGTACAAGCATTTTAAGTTTACTAAAATTAATACTTTTTCTTCTAATGTGGTCCAATAAACGACCTGGAGTACCAATCACTATATGAATACCCTTCTTTAATTTTTTTATCTGCTTCTCTACATCCTGTCCGCCATATGCAGCTAATATATTAACGTCTTTATATGGCGCAAGTTTTTTAGCTTCATCTGTAATCTGAATCGCTAGTTCTCTTGTAGGAGTGATAATTAATCCTTGTATAAAAGGTTGGCTTGCATTAATACTTTCCATCATAGGTAGCATAAATCCCAGAGTTTTTCCCGTTCCTGTATGAGCTTGTGCTATGACATCTTTTCCTTTTATTATCTCTGGAATAGCCTTAACTTGGATAGAAGTTGGTTTCGTTATTCCATTTTGATTTAATATACTTTTCAATTTATTACTAATTCCTATAGTTCCAAAATCAATCATCATTATGTTAGTTACCTCTCTATTTTCTATTTATTATTAGTATTAGTTAGAAGATTTATTCTATCATATTAATACTGTTAATATCAAAAATCTCAAAAAATAAGTCTTTAAAAATGTTAAATCCAACCTATCAAATGATATCCCCATAAAAATAACATTCCAATTATAAAGTTAATTAAAGTACATGGAAGTCCAAACTTAAAAAAATCCCAAAAGCTAATATTACAAATTCCCCTTGCTCGTTCTACTACAATAACATTGGCTATGGCACCTAAAATTGTCAAGTTACCTGCTATTGTACTTGTAAAAGCCAATGTAAACCACATTAATGTAGGATCAGCTAGTTTCTGAATACTTTCTGCTACTACTAGAACATACGGAACATTAGCAAAAAGATTAGAGCCTAAAATACTCAAAATACCAAAAGAAAAAAAGTTTAAGAATCCATCTTCTAAGAAACTCGATGTCTTACTTAATATTGCAGTTGTTACTCCTGAAACTTGAAGTCCACCTATAACAACAAAAAGTCCTGAAAAGAATAATAGTAAATTCCAGTCTAGTTTTTTTAATAGTGTTGTTTCATTTCGATTTGAAATTACAAATAAGAGGGTTGCTCCACTTATTGCTACCCAAGCTATGTTCTTAAATATAAAGAATCCAATAATAACTAAAAATGTTACGAATAAAGAACGTTTAAGTAAAGGTTTAGCCTTTGGTTTTTCTCCTAACTCTATATTTTTAACGTCAATTGACATGTCTTTATTATACATACGCAATAATATAAGATAATTAGCTATTAATCCTAAGATTCCTATTGGTAACATTAGAATAAAGAATTTTCCATAAGATATTCCTGATAAGTTTCCTATAATCATATTTTGAGGATTTCCTGTAAAAGCTATTACTCCTCCTATATTAGTAGATGTAGCTAGTCCTAGTAAAAATGGTAATGGTGGGAGATTCCTTTCTTTAATCATTATTAGTAAAAGTGGGGTAAAAAATATGCACACTATGTCATTAACTAAAAATGCAGCTAATATCCCTGTACCAAAAACTAATAATGCTAAAAGTTTCTTTGATGATAAATTTTTAGAATGTACCCATCTTGCTACTAGTGTAAAAAACTCTGCTTCAGCTAGATGTTCAATAATGATCATCATTCCTAATAAAAGCAAAATAGTATCCCAGTTAACTAATTGATATACTTGTTCTGGCTTTATCACTCTACTAATAACCATTAAAACTGTCCCTAATAACACACCTGCCTGGCGCCCTATCTTGATTCTGTTTAATCGTTTACCTGAAATAAGTATGTAAGTAATTATAAATATAATAATTGCTTTAATCATTTTTATGCTTTCTCCTAACTGTGTTGTGTTATAAAATGAAAATATATTTAATTAATATATACGGTGTTATTATATATTAAGATATTTTGCATTACAATTAATTAATCTTATCTTTTAACTTTAAAGTCTACATACTTCATATCTTAGAAAATGCTAATATCTTTATATGAATATTATTAGAATAAAAGGAGACTTAATATGTTTAAATTAGATGGTATAGAAAAAATGAGTGAAAAACAAAAGCTTAATTACCTTCTTCTTATGGTTGAAGGACAATTAAGCTCAGAAAAAGATACATTAGCAAATTTATCGAATGTCTCTGCTCTCATAAATATATTAATAGACAAACTAAACTGGGCAGGATTTTATTTAATTAAAGATAATGAACTTGTACTTGGTCCTTTTCAAGGTCTTCCAGCATGTAATAGGATAAAGCTATCATCTGGAGTATGTGGCAATGCAGTAACTACTAGAAAAATTCAACTAGTTCCAAACGTACATGAATTTCCAGGTCATATTGCATGCGACAATGCATCTAATTCTGAACTAGTTATACCAATTATTAAAGATAATATAGTATATGGTGTGCTAGACTTAGACAGCCCTGAAATTGATAGATTTACACAACTTGAAGCTGAATATATGGAAAAACTTGTTGAAAAGTTAAACAAATATATTGATTGGAATGAAGTTACTAGAATATAATGTTTCGTTTATCACTATATTTATCCTTTTGAAAGTTAATATATAACTCTTCTATAGTTTTAAAATGCTCTTCATAAGTTATGCTTTTAATTTTATTAAAACATAACTAGAAGAGCATTTTATTTATAAAAATTAAATTAGTCTTTGATACAATAAATTTAAAACTATATTGGATATGCTTTTCAAATGCTGTATTAAAGTTAATCCTTCTTATTTTACAGGTATATCTATAATTTGATTATAGTTCTTATTATATTTTAATCTTTTAATATCTAATTTTAAGCTTTTTCCCGTTCCTTTAAAACAAAGAGTTCTAGTATGAGTGGTAACTCCATTTTCTTTTTTATCATGCTTATTTGAAATTGTATTTTCTAGTTTTACTTTCTTATCGTCTATTAATAAATGTACCTTTGAAAGAACTACATTTTCTTCAGTAGTAATAGTAACATATGTTTTTCCTTTAGATTCATATACTTTATTAATATCTATTTTATTATCTAGAATTTTTATAGATTTAACTTTGTTATTTCTTGCAAGCTTAATTTGTTTATAAACGTCATGATCTGCGCTAAAACTTATAATATAAATCTGTAAACTTTCTAAGTTATCAGGTAATGCATCATATTCTTGTTTGAACTTTATGCCGCCTATATTAGTACTTATTTCTGAACTTAAATTTAAAAGTTCTTTTCCGTTAGCAATAAGTCTTACATCTAGTTGTTCCGGTTTAAAACGTTTTTTATTAACATGATCTAAAACTAAACCTAAGGTATTCTGAAGTCTTCCTTTAATAACAGTAGCAGTAGGGGAAGCTGTTATAGAATCAAATCTTATTTTACCTTCATCTATTTTAATATCTTTATTAATATCTTTCTTTAGACTATATCCCATAGCTTTATTCCTATCTAGTTTGAAAGTAATCTCTCCAGTTTCTCTCTTATTTCCTTCTGTCAAAGTAATATTCATTTTTAATTTTTTTTCGTAGAAACTAGGAGGAGCAAAACTAGCAATATATTTCGCCTCAGTTTTTTCATTACTAGTCAATCCTTGACTACTTTCCATAGAATAATTACCTTTAGTCCCAATCATATCTATAGTTAGGTTACTATTTGCATCATTAATCTTTCCATTAGGATCTTTTATAGTATAATAAGCTAAAAGCTGATTATCATCTATCATTATTCCATCTAGTGTAATAGTAACTCCATTCTTAAAAGTATAACTTTTATCTATAGATTGTCCTTTCTGTAATTCATTAAGTTCTTTTAAAGTTTCATTCATAATCTCATCATATCCAACTAGTTTTTTGCCATAGAGAGCCAAAGTATTAATATTATATCCCATAAAAATAACTATAAGAAATAATGCCGCAGCTTTCATTTTCCACTTTCTATGTCTAGTTGAAGATATTTTCTTATCCTTCAACGCATCATGTAATTTCATTTCTAATTCTTCTGGTATTTCTATATTATCTAATTCTTTTTTTCTCTTTTTTAGGATTTCTTCAATTTTATTCATAGTTCTTCACCTCCAAATATCTCTTTTAATTTTTCAAGTCCAATATGAATACGAGATTTAACCGTTCCAACAGGTATTTTTAGTATATTAGAAATTGTCTTGTAATCTAAATCCAGAAAATATCTCAGTTTTATAACTTCTCTGTGTTTTTCTTTTAATTGGGATAAGCACTCTTCTATCATAACTTCTTCATCTTTCTGTTGAAAATTTTCCTCATAGCACTGTTCCTTTACATATTCTAATGAAATCAATTTTTTATTTTTTCTTAAATAATTTTTACAGCAATTTACTAGAATAGTCTTACTCCAACTATAAAATTTACTGTTATCTTTTAATTGACCAATATTTTCATACAAAATGACGATCATATTTTGCATTACATCTAGCGTGTCTTCAGGATTTTTCATATATACGTATGCAAGTTTATAATAGTCTTGCTTTTTTAACATAATAAGTTGAACTAATGCATCCTTATCTCCTTGTTTTGCTTTCTTTACTAGTAAAATAGTATCCATATTCTCACCTCTCTTTCATATATAAGAGTAAGTTTCAGATTGAAAAGTTCATTTTTATATAAAATATTTGATATAAAATGTATTTTTATCGTTATTATTAATATTCTTCTTAATAAACCTATATATAAATATAACAATGATTACCCTTAAAAGACATTAAAATTCTACTTATTATTTTAAAGTAGAATTTTAATGTCTTTTAATTAAATTTATATCTAATTCTAAACTATCATAATGGTAAAGTTAGTTAATATTGATATTCTTTATTTCTTCATTGTCCTTTTCTTTTTTTGTTTCTTGGATATACTCAGAAGTAGATTCATTTATAATATGAATTAAATCTTCATAAGCCTTATTTATAGGAATATTCAATGGACATATTTTAATAATTTTTTCCACTGTTCTCAACTTTAAAGTAATTAAATCTTTAAATAACTCTTTATTCATTTTCCTCACCACCAAATCGAATTTTTAATACTTCATCATCAAATTTAGCTTCTTTGATAGACAATTTAGTTAGTGTTCTAGGAAGAATAATATTCCTTTTGATATCTCCAGCTCTAACGATTATTTCATCACCTTTTTGATTAAGATCTAAGTCTTGTTTTTTCATAAATGGCATATATACTGAGTAAACATAATCGTCATCAATTTTCTCAATCTTTTGTGTTCTATTACTATATTTGATATCTACTGCATTATCATTTTTAAATATAATATTACTCATTTTAATTAACATATCTATCCCTACTAATTCTTGATCAAACAGTGGAGCATGATAAATAGGAACAGGCGAAAAACTATCATGAATTTCTTTCAAGTACTTCTTATGAATCTCCTTCCATTCTTTAAAGTATCCTTCATTAACGTCATCAGGAATAACTCTGTTTACAATAATAGAATCTACATTGAAATTATATATATTTAAATAAGTGAAGCTTCTCTGTGATTCCTTAATTACCATCTTTTCCGGATTAACAACTATTCGTATACTTGTAGTATCTCTATCTATTAAAATATTTCTCATTTCATCTAATTTTATATAAAGATTCTCTATTTCTCCCATTACAGAGTCATCTGGCATAGGTAATCCTAATATTGGTTGTGCTACTGGTCCGAGTATTTTAAGAGCTTTACGTTTTAGTGGAAACAGCTTTTCCATCCACCATCTTAACATTTCTGGAAAACTTAATAATTTTAAAGTCTCTCCTGTAGGGGCACAGTCTACTATAATAACATCATAAGTTTTGCTCTTATAATAATCTAAAATTCTAAGTAAACTTAGTAGATCTTCCATCCCTGGAAATATAGTTAACTCTTCTGTTGTAATATCCTTTACAGTTTTAGCAGTAAACAGTGATGTCAAGTAATCTTGAACTTTCTTCCATCCTTTTTCCATTTCATAAAGTGTATTAATTTCTTGAGCCCACATATTTTCCATAATTTCTATTGGCTCTGATTCTAATGAAATATCTAAAGCATCTCCTAGACTATGAGCTGGATCAGCACTAATAATCAATGTCTTTTTACCACTTTGTGCACTCTTTGCTGCTGTAGCTGCTGCTATACTTGTTTTTCCTACTCCACCTTTTCCAGTATATAGTATAATTCTCATTATACATTCCCCCTATTATTTTTTCTAACGAATATTACGTTTGACGAAGTATTTTTTTGATATTAAGCCCATTTATTAATGGGCTTATCTATTCAATATTTATTTTCTTAATAGTTTTCTTGTTTTCATTTTCTACATTATCTTGTTTGTCTTCATCACTAAATACTCTTATAACCTTTAGAATTATTTTACTTAGAAGCTTTACTTCCTCATCTGTTAAAGTCTCATATATATTACTAATATAGTGATTAAGAGTATCCTTTAAATTGCTTATTATTTCTTTTCCTTCTTGAGAAAGTTTTATAACTACTATACGTCTATCATTGGTACTTCTCTCTCTTTTTAAATAATTTTTACTTACTAATCTATCAACAATACCTGTAGCTGTACTCATAGATATGTTAAGGCTATTAGCTATATTACTCATAATGACTTCCCCGTGTCTATCTACTATAAGCATAGTAAAAAGTTCTGTTTTGGATAACTTAAAATCTATATCGATCCATTCTTGAGGATAAAGAATTTTCTGTATGTTATCAAGAAACATATTAAGAATTTGATCTTGTTTCATTATAATTTCACCTCATAAATATTTCGTCACACGTAGTATTATTTATAAATATATTATATTACTATAATATTGTCAATTATCTGTATTAAATTAATTATAATATTATTTTAAATATACTATAATAAAGCAACCCTTAAATCAAAGTTGCTAGTTATTAAATAAAAAAGAACTCCTATTCGTTGTAAGAGTTCTTTTTAAAGTTAATCTTTCTCTATATTTGACATTTACTATGTAATAAGTAATTACTTTTATAGTAATTTATTTTTTATCTTTTTCACTATAAATTTTCACATATAGCTTTTCGTGCAACTTCTGTAAGTTCCTTTGTATCTTTACTTTGATTATCATTTACCTCTATTGGAGGAGAAATAATAATTTCTACCTTAGCAGGTCTAATAATTAAACTACCTTTCTCCATTATTTTATTAGATCCTTTTATTGTAACAGGAACTATTGGAACTCCTGATTTTGTAGCTAATTTTAATGAACCTGATTTAAACTCTCCTAATTTCCCATCTTTACTTCTTGTCCCTTCTGGAAATACTACAAGAGAATATCCTTCTTTCAATATTTCTACTCCATTATTAATAGCTTTTATTGATTCTCTAGGATTTTTTCTATCTAAGAATATACAGTTTAAGTATTTCATCCATTTATTTATCATGGGAAGTTTTTTCAGTTCACTTTTTGCTAAAAATGCCTTTGGCTTTTGTATATAAGTAAGTAATATAGGAATATCAAAGTTTCCTTGATGATTACTTACAAAAAGCACAGAACCATCTTCAGGAACATTTTCTTCACCTATAACATTAACTTCACATCCACTTAATACAAGTACTGATTTAGCCCACTTTTTCACCTTTCTATTAACAACTTCATCACGTTTAGCTATATTCCCTGACTTATCTAGTATCTTAACTCTAAGTAAAGATGGTAGTAGAAGAACTAAACTTACCCAAAAGTAAATAAACCATACTATCGTCCTTAACATAGCCTTTCCTCCTATCTAATTTGAATATTTACATTATAAATTTATTATATTTATCTAATATTTAAATAGAAAAATTAAAATACTAAAATATACTTTAAGTATGTATTCAAATAAAATCATACTATCAAATAATAATAACATATTTTTATCTTTTTTAATTGTATATTTTGTCAAAATGTTTATTTAAATTATAATATTAACCATTACTAATAATGAAAATTTAAAAAAATAACTAATATAACTCTTTACCTTACTAATTTGTATACATAAGAACTACATTCTAATACATAAATTAACATATTAAATAGGAGAAGTATTAGTTATATAACTAATACTTCTCCTAGAATATTAAGAATATAGGTTAGAATATTTATAATGATTATTATTACTTCTTATAATCTTATTATCTTATAATCTTTTAATTATTTTTTATGTTATAATTTTAATGGATGTAAATTTATTTTTAATTTTATTTTTTGCTTAAAATATACTCTACCCAGTATATTTTAAGCTTATTTTTTTACTATTTAAGAGCATTGTTTACCGCGTCTTTTATGCCATTGCTTGTAATTGTCGCACCTGATACTACATCTACATTAGTAGACTGTTTATCAACTATTAACTTTGGTATCTCCTCTACTGGTTTATTAGCATAAGATGGAGTGTCATCGTGTGAAATGACTTTTACATCACTTATTTTGCTGTCTTTAACATTTACCTTAACCTTGATAGTACTTTTAAATCCTTTTGCTTCTCCTGTATATTCTCCATCTTTATATGACTTTTCACTAGAACCTACAGAAGCTTCTAAAGATTCTATTTTCTTATTAAGATCATTGTTTTTCTTTTCTAAATCTTCAATCTTTTTTACTGTATCTTTAAGATTGAATGAAGCTATATAACTTCTAAAATTATTTAAATAATAAAAGTTTCCAATTAAAACTATAGCTACAATAAAACCTATAAATCCCATCATTTTATTTTTCATAAATTCCCTCCATTTATTTAATCCATTAAAATTATACATACAAAGTTAAATATTTCACTTTTTTGATTTTATAAGAGCATCATTTACTGCATTCTTTATAGCATCACTTGTCCATGTTGCACCTGATACTACATCTACATCTGTAGATTGTTTTTCTATTATTTGATTCGGTATAATTTCAACTGGCTTTTTAGCATAAGATTCTGTTTCATCATGAGATATAATTTTTACTTCTATTATTTTTCCTTTTTGTATTTTTACCTTGACCTTAATAATACTTTTATATCCTTTTGCCTTTCCTATATATTCTCCATCTTTATAACTACCATTATTTTTCATCACTATATTATCAGTACTAGCACGTACAGCTTGTGACTCTTCTAAATTACTAAAATTAGATATATCATTATAAAAAGGAATAATGAATATTAAAACTAACCATAGTAATAGTACTTCTTTTACCACGTATTTCTCAATTTTTTTATTCTTTATAGATGATTCTAATATTAATGTATTTGCAGATGGACATACTTTATCTTCTATACATTCCATACAAGATACACATTTTAAGTTATTTACTTCATCATATTTTGTAATATCTATTGCCATAGGACACTTTCTATTGCATTTTGTACAGCCAATACATGTTTGATCTTTTCTAGTTATCTTAAATATTTTTAACTTATTTAAAATCCCTAATAAGGCTCCATATGGACAAAGGTATTTACACCAAGCTCTTTCTATGAATATTCCTATAACTATGATGAAAATAAATAATGTTATTCCCAAAGCATTAAAATATCCTAAAGGTATATAAAGTAAAGAATATGTAGGATCAATAGTAGAAAGTATTAAATGATATCCATTTACAGTTAATATAATTACAAGTAAAAGTAATATATATCTTAAAACTGATAATTTTTTATCCATTTCTTCACTTAGTTTTAATTTTCTTTTGGACTTTGGAAATAACTTACTTGATATTTTATATATAAACTCTTGAAAAGCTCCAAATGGACATAGCCATCCACAAAAAATTGGACCTAAAATAAGTGTTATTAGTATACTTCCTAATATTATTAGCCCATCTTCTTTAAGAAGACTCATTCCTCCAGTAAAAAAGTCAACAGTATTTACTACACCTCCAATTGGGCATAGTGTATTTAGAGCATTAAGTCTATCAGGTAAAATATTTAACTCCATTGTTTTAGAAATTGTTATGGTAAATAGTGTAATAAAGAAGAATATTTGAATATTTTGTCTTTTTTTTAATTTATTAATCATTTACACCTCCTTATTGAAATAGATTATCATTTTCACTTCATTATTTTACCAAAGATATTATGATAATTGCAACAACTATTTTTCTATATTGATAAATTTAATACAAAGTTTAAATAGTAGAATTTAATTTAATAATCTTTGAATAAATATACATTAGCAATTTACTGATGTAGAAACATTATCAACAATAATATTTGGCATTTCTTCATATATATTAGAGTCGAGGAAGTCCGTATATATTTCATATATTTTATCTTTTAAATTTTAATATGTTTTTTTCATATAAAACATTTCTTATTGTTAAAGCTAAATATAATATGATTAGAGGTGCAACAGAATATTCTGTTACACCTCCATTTACATTTATATATTTTTATATATTTTGTTTCATGTCTTTATATCCCATAAAAACAACCCATACATAAGCAATTGTTTTTGGAATCATTAGTGCTCCTATAGGAGGAATTGTGTCTGACCATAGAACAACTGGTATATAGAATCCAAATGAAAGAACAATGGCTAGCCACATGAACCTCATATTAACATCGTTATTCCTTTTTGCTTCTGTAAAAAATAAATAAATAATAATTAACCCTATAAGAGCAAAAGGTATGTTTCGAATAATTCCCCAAATTACTGGTGCATTATAATTAAACCATTCATTTTGTGGTAAGAAACATAAGAAGATTCGAACAATACCTAGTGCATAAACAATTTGTGTAAGACTTCTTCTATCTTTTATCTCATAGCGTATCTGCCATATATGATACAATATGATATAAAAGATTGTCATAGTTATAGATGTAACAAATTTTCCAAAACCAAGAGCTTTTGCATTAGCTTCTAAACCTGTTGTTAATAATGCATATGATCTTGGAACCAGATGAAATGCATCTCCGAATCCTAATAATACAGCCATCCATCCAAACAACTTATATTGCTTTTCGTCTTTACCCTTCTTTACCATGATGAAACCCATTGAAATTACAGTAAACAAGTAAATAATATCAAATATAGTTTCTCCCATCGCTTGCATATCATCACCTCAAATCTTATTATGAACATTGTTCATTATTGTTTCAAAATATACCCTTATTTTGTATAAGGGCACGTGTATGATTATTGTAATGTTCGTTTTAAAATTTCAATAAAATAATCAATGTTATTCTCTTTTTTATTTATCATAAACATAAAATTATTTAAAATAAATGAAGCACATTTTTCTTTTGTTAAAGCTTCTGTCCATTTATGATTTTTTATGTTTTGATCCATATCCATTAAATGAATGATTTCTTTTTGAATTTCTAATAAATATTCGTCCATTTTCTGCTTACCTGTTACTTTATCTTCCGATTTTATTAAAGCAATTTGATTCAGCCAGTTTTTCTCAAATTCATAAAAATAGGAACTTAAATTTTTATACATATTTTGTATGTTTTCATAAAAATCGTGGTTTGTATCTGAATGTAGGTATATATAACTTCTTGCATCAATCCAAAAACTTTCAATAACCGATGCAAGTAAGTCCCCTTTTGTAGGAAAATAATTATAAACTGTCCCCAAAGCAATATCACTTTTTTTTGCCACATCTCGAATATTTACATTAGAAAGACCTTTTTCAAAGGCAATCTCTCTTGCAGAATTCAATATAGTTTCTTTACAATTCAACTTTTGTTTTGCCATCTAAAACATCCTTTTCAAAAAATTATACATTCATTTTTTGATATGAACAATGTTCATTTTCATTGTATCATATCAAAAAAATTTGTCAATCTAACTTAGTTAAGCAAAATTATAATAAATCATAATATTCTAGATTTAAGCCCTAATATTATACAATACATGTTTATATAAAACGCTATCACTTTCAACTTTTGGATGGTTAAAATCCTTTACGTAATTCATTCCTAATTTCTTCATTACATTTTGTGAACGTGTATTTATTTTTGCTGTAAAACTATATATTTCTTCAAAACCTAACTGTTCAAATCCGTATTTTAAACAAGCTTTTGCGCCTTCTGTAGCATATCCTTTTCCCCAAGCTTCTTTCTTCAAACGCCATCCTATTTCTACACACGGTGTAAAATCTGAATCAAACGTTGCTCTATGAAATCCTATTAAACCAATGAATTCTTTATTCTCTTTTACTTCTACTGCATATAATCCATAATTATATTCTTCAAATTCTTTTTGAATAGCTTCATACATCGCATCTGTTTCTTGCTCTGAAAGAGTTTTTGGAAAATACTCCATAACCACCTCATCTGAGTTAATTTTTCTAAACTCTTCTAAATCTGATTGTTTCCAATCTCGTAAAATTAGTCGTTCCGTTTCTATATAGATCATTTTAAATCCTTTATATACCATACATCACATGAAAAATGTCCTGTATCAACAATAGGTTTCTCAAGTTTTTTAAAATCATATTTTTGATAAAATTTATTTGCAGCTTCCATATTGCTTAAGGTTTCAAGATAACATTTATCATAATTTTCTTTAGCAAAATCTAAAGCTATTTTCATAAGTTTATTTGCTGCTCCTGTACCTCTACTCTCTTTTAAAAAGTACATTTTTTGCAATTCACATACTCCTTCAAGTTTTTTTATAGGACCTATACCACATCCTCCTATAATTTCACCTTCATTTTCTACAACCCAGTATCGTGATCCTTTATCTTTATATGCTTCAGAAAGACATGCTAACTCAGGATCTTCCCAAGCAAGTCCCTCCCTGTCTCCACCAAATTCTTTTAGACAAGTTCTTATAACTTCTTCTATTCTCTCATTGTCTTTCTTTTCTATCTCTCTTATAAGCATACATACCGTCTCCTTTCAAAGCTGTGGTCATTTATAGTATAGTTTCACTGTCTTTTGATTTACCTAGTCTTCCACATTGTTCTTTTAGTTTTGTACTTACTTAACTCAAAATTTATATGATTATATACTAACATATATCCTTTAACTTTACTTAATTTTATATTTTAATAAAATTATAGTATTTCTCTTACTACTATTTCAAGAGCATAAACTATTATGTAATAAAGCAGGTTATATCTAACTCTAAAATTTCAAATAAAAAATCGATATTTGATTATATAAGTTAATATATCAAAATACCGATTTGTATTTATATTTTTTCTTTTTCTCGTCTGATTATTCTTCTGATACTATTCTCAGTAAGATAGTACTCTTTACTAAGTTCTTTAACAGATATTCCTTGGTTGTATCCGCTGAAAGTCTCTCTATTTTCTACCCAAACTTTTCTTATTTTCAAGTTTTATAGGTATATATAAATATCAATCTTCTATATATTATTGAATAAGTTTAATCACAATTCTGGTAATATATTCTGTGCTTTATTACAATAATCTTATCATATATATTTATAAATCAAATATATTATCCATGAATATAAGAAAATAAAAGTAAGATTATCTGTCTCTAAGAAAACTTGTTAATAAGTATAAAATATCAGTACACCTTAATAAATAAAACCTTAAGATAGTTCCCTTCCTCAAATTCTTTTATAGTTCTAAAATCTGATGGAAGTGAAAACTCCTCTATAATCTTATATTTCTTGCTCATTTCTCTAAATGCCATATCAATAAATCCTTTAAATTTATTCATATCAAAAGAACTACAATTTGTTGATGCAACTATTACACCATTGTCTTCTGTTATAGCTATAGCTTCTTTTAAAAGGTCTTTGTAATCCTTTGATGCACTAAACTTGAAATTCTTCGACTTAGCAAAACTTGGTGGATCAAGTATTACCATATCAAATTTCAACTCTCTTTTTACAGCATATTTAAAATAGTTAAACACATCTTCTACTACTATATCCTGAGCCTCATAGTCTATTTCATTTATACTAAATTGTTCAATAGTCTTACTTAGACTTCTATTTGCAAGATCAACACTAGTTGTTTTAATAGCTCCACCTAAAGCAGCAAATACTGAAAATGCTCCTGTATAAGAGAATGTATTTAAAACAGTCTTTCCTTTTGCATATTTGTCTCTAATAGTTCTTCTAACATCTCTCTGATCTAAAAATACTCCTACCATAGCTCCTTCATTTAGATATATAGCGAAGTTTACTCCATTTTCTTTAACTATGATTGGAAACTGTCCTCTTTCGCCAAGAACAAATCCATCTTCTTCAATATACTTACCTTCCGTATCAAATCTCTTTTTCTGATATATACCTTTAAACTCTACTAATGTTTTTAGTGAATTTATTACATGATCTCTAAACTTATAAATCCCTTTGCTATACCAGTTTATTAAGTAATATCCATCAAAGTATTCAATAGTCAATCCTCCTATTCCATCACCCTCACCATTGAATACTCTAAATGCAGTTGTATCTTGGCTGTTATAGAAAGATGCTCTTTTATTTAAAGCAGATGCTATCTTTCTTTCGAAAAATGCTTTATCTATTTTTTCATTTTCTTTTCTACTAAGAATCCATCCATATCCTTTATTTTGTTTTCCATAGTATCCTCTTCCAATAAATTTATTCTTTTCATCTATGAGCTTAACTATAGCCCCTTCTTTATCAACATCATTTATATTCATTATTGCTTCTTTAAATATTAGTGGATATCCATTTTTAAATTTATTGACAAACTTTGATTTTACCTTTAAAGTAACTTCTGTTTTCATATTCTTCATCCTATCCATTGTTTTTGTATTATCTATGTAAAATAAATATATGATTATATACTTTCTACTCAATAGTTTATCATATACTAATTATAAACTACTAATTTATCATTTATATAAATGTCTTATTTTCATTAAGATACAAGTCATTGTCAAAATTTATCTTACTAAAAGCTTGATTATTATGTTTTCTAAAATCAACAATTCTATACATTATAACTTAACTTTGATTGACTATATCATATTAATCCTATTGTATAAAGAAATATTTCGTTATAAAATTTAAAGTCTATATTAATTTATGATAGAATGTATTGAGATAAATTTAAACGTAAAAGGATGATCTGAATGAATGTTTTATCTGGTGAAAATATATCTAAAAGTTATGGAGTCAAAACTCTCTTTAAAGATATTTCATTTAATATAAGTAATGATGAAAAAATAGGTCTTATTGGTATAAATGGTACTGGTAAATCTACACTATTAAAAATAGTAGCAGGATATGAAACTCCAGATAGTGGATCTATAACTATCCCAAAAGGAATTACTATAGAGTATCTCCATCAAAATCCTGACTTTAATCCTGAAGCAACAGTCTTAGAGCAAGTATTTAAAGGTGATTCTCAAATTATGAAATTAATAAGACAATATGAAGAAACATTAAGTGCTATTTCAAAATCTGAAAACAATGAAAAGCTACAAGAACGTCTCCTTAAATTGTCAGATGATATGACTACACTAGATGCTTGGGACCTTGAGAGTCAAGCTAAAACTATCTTGACTAAGCTTGGAATCACTGAGTTTGACAAAAAAATCAAAGTACTTTCTGGTGGACAGAAAAAAAGAGTAGCTTTGGCCAGTGCTCTTATTACACCTTGTGACTTACTAATACTAGATGAACCTACTAACCATATGGATAGTGATACTATTAATTGGCTGGAAGAATATCTTCAAAGCAGAAAAGGTGCTCTACTTATGATTACCCATGATAGATACTTTTTAGATAGAATTGTTAATAAAACATTAGAGCTTGATGGTGGTAATCTATATACTTACACAGGCAACTACTCTGAATTTCTTGAAAGAAAGTTAGAAAGACAAAATCTAGAAGCTGTAATTGAGCATAAAAGGCAAAGACTATATAAGAAAGAGCTTGAATGGATAAGGTCAGGGGTTAAGGCTAGAACAACTAAGCAAAAAGCAAGAATCCAAAGATTTGAAGCTTTAGAAAGCTCTAAAGTAGATATAAGTGAATCTAACTTAGATATATCTGTAGGTGGATCTAGATTAGGAC
This sequence comes from Gottschalkia purinilytica, assembly GCF_001190785.1. Classification (NCBI taxonomy): domain Bacteria; kingdom Bacillati; phylum Bacillota; class Tissierellia; order Tissierellales; family Gottschalkiaceae; genus Gottschalkia; species Gottschalkia purinilytica. Next base: position 125,730 of record NZ_LGSS01000008.1, read on the forward strand.
AAAAAATTATAGAGATAAATAATATATCTAAATCATTTGAAGAAAAAACAATTATAAAAGACTTCACTTATACATTCTTAAGAGGTGATAGAATTGGTATTATCGGAAATAGCGGTATAGGTAAATCAACTCTTTTGAATATTATTATGGGTAACCTTCAATGTGACTTAGGAAGTATAGAAACTGGATCTACAGTAAATATAGGATACTTTTCACAAGAATCTCAAGATATGAATACCAATCTACGTGCTATTGAATATATAAGGGAAAGTGGAGAATATGTTACTACAGCAGATGGTACTAAGATAAGCGCAGCTCAAATGATGGAGAGATTTTTATTTACCTCTGATATGCAATGGTCATATATCTCAAAATTATCAGGTGGAGAAAAAAGAAGACTATATCTTCTTAAAGTATTAATGACTTCTCCAAATGTTCTAATATTAGACGAACCAACTAATGATCTAGATATTGATACTTTAAAAGTACTAGAAGACTATATATCAGAATTTAATGGTCCTGTCGTAACAGTATCTCATGATAGATACTTTCTAGACGTAATATGTAACAAAATATTTTCATTTGAAGGTAATGGTAACATCATTGTTAACGTAGGAAATCACTCTGATTATATGGATAAAAAAGATAGTATATGCAATGTAATTAATGAAGAAGCTCCTAAGAAAAAAGAAACTCAAAAACAATCTAAGCCCAAATCTCAAAATCTTAAATTTTCTTATAAAGAAAAATTAGAATATGAACAAATAGATTCACAAATAGAAAAATTAGAAGAAGCATTAACAAAAATAGAAAACGAACTAGTAATATACTCTAGTGATTTTACTAAGTTACAAGAATTATTAGAGAAAAAAGAAAAAACTGAAGATGAACTTTTATATAAACTAGAACGTCAAGAGTATTTTATTAATCTAGAAAAACAAATCAATGATAACAAAAACTAAAAAATCAGTCTTTACTAGACTGATTTTTTAGTTTTTGCTAATTAAACTTTTCTAAACACATATAAAATTCATCTGACTAACTTATATATTAAGGTTATTTTCACTTAAAAAATTATCGACAACTCTATTAAATTTATCAGGCTGACATAAATTACTTGGATCAAACGAATCTTTAAATATTATTAATTTTCCATTTTGAATGTTATAAATAACATCTTTCATAAGCTTTACTCCTGTTTTTGTATGATTTCCTACTATACCTAATGTCGGTACATTAATTTTAGGAAGTACTTTTCTAAAATCAATAGAATTAATTTCTAGCCTTTGTTTTACAGTTTCTCTTCTTCTCATGTTTAGTACAATATTTTCAATCTCTTTACCAACAATTTTACCCCATCTTTTTCCCCAGTATTTCTTTCCGAAACTAGCCATCCATTTTCTAGGTGTATAATATAACAAGACATTATAAGAACTGATTTTATTTAATATTTCAAACAATGTATTAGGATGTGTATGAGAAAAACTATCAACTATTATTAAAGCCTTGACTCTTTCTGAAAACATAGAATAAAACTTTTGCAAAAATATTCCCCCATAGGATACACCAACAAAGACTACCTCTTTAATATCTAAGTAATCCATGAGCTCTTTAACATCTTTTGCCTGAGTTTCAAGTCCTTTTCGTATAGGAACATTTAACTTTCCTGATTTACCATTTCCTCTAAGATCAAGTGTAATTACTTGATATTTTTTCTTAAAATATTCTACTTGAGGTTCAAACATTGTATGAGTTGCACCTAGTCCAGGTATAAATATAATTGGAGTTCCACCGCCATTTACATCATAGTATAGATTTATTCCATTAAGTTCAACTATTATTTCTATCACTCCTTTTTCATGATATATAAAATATACCTATGAAAATATATAACATATTAAGTCATATTTAAATTTGCTCCTTCATATCTTCAATATATTATTTTACTTATTATATAATTCTATACTACAATATTCTAAGTCTTTCGCAGGGCATTCATCATTCATGTAGTATTAATGTAAATACATTAATATCTATTTTATATATTTTAAAGATTTATATATAAATAAAACCGTATCAATCTTATGATACGGTAATTATTTCAAACAAATATTATATAGAATTATTAGCTTTTTAATTATACTCTACAAAAATATTTTTAAATCTTACCACAATTTCGTAAACCCATGTAGTATCTTCTTTGCTATTTCAATATTCTCACTAAAGAATATTGTTCCAAAACCAACTAAAGTATTGGTAGCTACACATCTAAATATGAAGTAACTTTTTTTAACCTTTCTTTTATTAACCATAGTTAAATTCAACACATTTTCTAAAAATAACAGTATCCCATGGTATATACCCCATAGAATGAAAAGATTATTGAATCCATGCCACAGTCCTATTAAAAACATAATCATAAAAGAAAGAGCTCCAACGAAAATCCTAGATTGACTAAATTGAGCAAAAGGCATAAATACATGACTTCTGAACCAATCTCCTAATGTAGCATGCCAGTTACGCCAAAATTGTGTAAGTGTTGGCGATGTAAATGGTTTTTTAAAGTTTTCAGGTACATCAAATCCCATCAATCCTCCAAATCCAATTGCAATATCTGTATATCCTGCAAAGTCAAAATATAAAAGTATATAATAACTCATCAAAATTAAAATACTTATAAAGATATTTATCTTTAATCCTAGCAAAGAATAATATATATAAGAAAATAATTTAACTATAACTATCTTTTTAAATAATCCTCTTATTATTCTCTTGATAAACTTTTCTATACTTATACTATCAACCTCTTTATAACTATAAAGCTGTTGATTAAAAGCTCTATATGGCATTATCGGTCCTGATGTAAATGCAGGAACAAATAAAATGTAAGTAACTAAATCAAATAAATTTATTTTTTCACTCATATAGTAAGCATAAAATTGAAGATCTATCATTTTTAATAGATTATATATTAATCCAACTACTAATACCACATCTAACCATGGGATCCCCATTTTATAGATACCTTCAGATCTTAATAAAATTACAACGAGTACATTGAAAACAATAGATATTAAAAATATCGCCTTCTTAAGCCTATCTAAGTAGGATATTATTTGGGCAAATACATAGTTTAATAATATATATACCAAATAGAAAACAAGCAATTTTCTATTATAAGAAAAAATGAAAAAAATAAAAAACACAGGCAAGCAAATTCTTCTAATAAGTATAAACTTATCTTTTAAGAAACTATTACAAACTATAATAAAAACTGAAAATATGAGTAAATAAAACAGGTTACCAATATCGATAAACCACATTAGAATCCCTCATATATAAATGCTGCTTGCTCTGAAAAAAAGATTTGTATTAATATAATCATTCCAAGATATAATAATACCTCAAAAGTTTTCCTTACTATTTGCTTAGCCATTTATCTATCTCCTCCGTAAATTTAGGTGCTCCTTCTTCAAAGTTTAAGTGACCTAAATCATGAAAGTATTTTTCTTCGTACTTATTAGTCCAATCTAAAACTTCAATTTTGTTATTATTAAATATCGAATTTACTTCTTTTTTTAGTTCATCAACATAACTAAATTGCGTATCTACAGGATTCCAAGGCATCCAGATAGCTCTAAGTCTTATATTGTTTTTGTCACAATAATCTATTACTCTTTTTAATGATTCTATATTTTTATTGAAATCATCTATATTTAGATTTCCGTAACGCTTTTTATATTCATTTTTCTTCTTATCTAATTCTTCTTTAGATAAACGCCCATGATTAATTTGTTTTTGTAGAACCCAGTCTGGTACTTGATTAATTTCCTCATTGTTTTTTAACTGTTCGTAAGTAGTCTCAATATATTTTAGAATAGGTCCTCTATAAAAGTATAGATACGGTTCATATATCTTCTTATGCCATATATAGTAAGGGTCTGTAGGAAGCTCATCTAAAAATGTAAATACATTCATTCCTATAACTATATTGTCTTCAACTTTTAACATATTTTTTTTAAGCATTTCCTCTAAATCTGTTATTTTTCCATATCTTATACCCATATTCACATAATCTGTACTTGTCTTTTCATCCATAAAAGCCCCTGCCACAATTGAACTGCCATAGAAAATATTTTTCCATGGCATCTCTGGGTTTGAATGAACCGTTTTTGAAAAATCATTTTGATAAAAAACTAGATTCTTATTGATTGGATCTAGTTTCGTTATAAAGAACTCAAATACAGTTAAAATTAATACAAGTGCTATTATAAAGTACCTACTATATTTTTTATTTCCCTTCAATTTAAACACCAGCCTACAGTTTCTTATACATTACTTGTATAACATCATTAAAACCTAATGACTTCCAAAACATCTTTCCTACACTATTTTCATTAAGAACATTTAGTTCTACATAATTAATGCCTAAGTCTCTAAATCTTTTTTCAACTTCTTTTACTAATAATCCGCCCAGATTCTTTTTACGATGTGATTTTTCTATATATACATCATCAATAAAACCTATTAGTTTATCATTTTCTAAAGTATATTTGTTAGGAATTTTCACTAGACTATTTATAGCCATCCCTACTACTTGTCCATCTATATCTTCTAATACTAGACACATATTAAATTTAGACTTTAAATATATTTGTAACCTACTATCAAGTGTCTCTTCATTAAAATCAAAAACCATTCCCATAGTTTTTTGTTCTTGATACATTTGTTTATACAAACTAGCTACTGTATCAATATCTTCTGCTTTCATTTCTCTAATGTTATATTTCATTTTTCTCACACCAATTATCATAATCTTTTTTTAGCTCTTTTGGCCATAGCTCTGAATCTAGTCCGTATTGTGATAAAAATGCTATTACCCATCTTTCTAATCCAAAAGCTAAACAGCCTGTTACTACTGGACGTTTTCCTGATTTTATGTCAAAAGCCTTACCAAATGTTGCACTATGGAAGTTTGAAGATGATACTGATATGGCTTTATTAAAGTATGGTATATTCATCTTCAACTCATATTTCATATCATTTTTTCTTTGGAACGACGCTTTTACTTGAAAATCGTTTGTAAAAAACATGTCATTAGCATTTTCTATCCAACAGTCTAGTTCCCATCGTTCTATTATCTCTTTTAATAAATCCAAAGATTTAGCTCTATTCTCTTTAACAAAATTAGGATTACCTACGAAGATAATTTCTCTCATTGTAAAATCCATTAAGCGTCCAATATCTTTATGGTTTTTAGACTCATATCTATGAACTTTTGAAACTGCTGTTACTACAGTTCCATCTCCATCTAATGTTTCTCCCTTCATCCCCTCATAACAATGATAGCATGTAGCAGGATTAATCATGTGTTGTGGCTTTTTAAAATATTCGTTAAAGTCTATTTCAACGTTATCGTTCCATCCGTTTGACTTGTTTATCTCATCGATAAATAACTTTATCAAGTCAATGTCTTCATTTAGATGTGTTACAAAATGAACATGTTCAGGAAATGAAGTAAAGTGATTTGTCTTATTTAATGTATCAGACTTAATCACAACTGGGTAATATTCATGTTTAGCATTAAACTTTTTCGCGATATTAGATACAAAATAATCATCAAAAAACTTTAATAAAGTTATAAAAGGCTCACGAAAAATATACATACCTAAATCTACTTGTTTTATGATCTTTTTATTTACCATTACTTCAATAATGTTTTCTTTAAATGGAACATCTTTATTATTAGTAAATACTATTTGATCTTTTAAAGGAAATTCATTTTTTGAATATCTTTCAACTAGCTCTTTTACTTTGTCTTTAATTATTTCTTCTCTTATGGATTTATGCTCTATTATTAAAGAATCTTCTTCTAATCTAACATCTTCAATATTTTCGTCTATAAAATATATTGAATAACAAAGTTGTCCCAAAACTTTATCGTCAATATCATTAATATCAAATATTATTTTCTCCATTTACTTCACCTTCATTTCAATAACTTCAGCTATCTCATTAATTGTATTCATTGGATACATAATTAGATCTTTGTTAGTGATTTCAACACCAAAAGTTTTTTCAATAAAAGACATTATTTCTACTGCGCCAAATGAGTCTACATAACCATAGTCAAATAGATGTACGTCTCCATCAAAATCATCGTCTTCTTCAATTTCAAATTCCTCAACAATATAATCAGTAAGTTTTTCTACTATTTCCGTTCTATCAAACATTTTACACAACCCCCATTTATAATAATAATTCTTTATCAAATAAAATTTAATTCAGATAGATTTTTACTCTAACTGAATTTTTTTACAATCCACCATTTTACAATTTATGTATTCTACTCTACAATATTACACAAATATCTTCTTCTTATTATACATTTTTTCAATTTCTGATACAACCCAATTTGAAAAACTTCATATTTCTCAGACATTTATTTTACTAAGTTTGAGAAAGTTTAGAATCATATTAAGCTCATAATATACATTTAACAAAAACTAAGTAACCACACATCTGTTAAGTTTAGACGTGTGGTTTGGTAATAGTAATCTTTGTTTTTAGTTATATAATTTATTTTCAATTATTTACTTATATTTTTAAATCTTTCTACCTGTTTAGTTATAGCTTTTTCTGTAGGTATCCTTTCTACACTAGATGCTCCGAAGAATCCATCAACACCTTTGGTTCTCTCGAGTACATATTTTGCATCTTCTGGTTCTGCTATAGGTCCTCCATGGCAGATTACTAATATTTCAGGATTTACTTTTCTACCTGCATCAGCTATTGCCTGTATCTTTTTAACACAATCATCTAATGTTAAAGCAGTCTTAGCTCCAATTGTTCCTTTAGTAGTAAGTCCCATATGAGCTACTAATATATCTGCACCTGCTTCTGCCATTTTCATAGCATCTTCTTCACTAAATACATATGGTGTTGTAAAAAGGTCTAGTTCGTGAGCCTTTCTTATCATCTCAACCTCTAGATCATATCCCATACCTGTTTCCTCAAGATTTTGACGAAATACCCCATCTATAAGACCTACTGTAGGAAAATTTTGAACTCCTGAAAATCCAGTTTCTTTTAATTTAATTAAATATTTGTCCATAAGTCTAAATGGATCTGTACCACAAACTCCTGCTAATACAGGTGTTTCAGTAGCTACAGGTAATACTTCACTTGCCATATCTAAAACTATTGCATTAGCATCTCCATAAGGCATAAGCCCAGCTAATGAACCTCTTCCAGCCATTCTATATCTTCCTGAATTGTATATTATTATCAAATCTACTCCACCAGCTTGAGCACATTTAGCTGATATTCCTGTTCCTGCTCCTGCTCCTACAAGACTTTTTCCCTCTTGTATTTGTTTTTTTAATCTATCTAAAATCTCTTGTCTTGAAAATGCCATTTAAACATACCTCCATTATTAGTTATTTTTATCTATTAATTCAGTTAAAGTTTTTGCCATGTATAATGCAAAGTTAGAGTCATTTATATGACTATCTATCTCTACTAACTTTACTTTTTTATTGTCTATGTGATTTCTTATAGATTCAAATAAGACTTCATCTTCCTCTTTTCCATAAAAAACTTGCCCTTCTTTATCAATAGCTGAAATACCTTTTAAAGGTAAACATAGAACCGTATCACCTACAGACTTATTTAATTTTTCAGCTAGTATTTTACCTAGCTCCCTATTTTCTTCTACAGTTGTTCTCATAAGAGTAACTGTAGCATTATGCTTGTATAATTTTCTATTTTTAAATTTATCAGGAACTGTTTCTATAGGTCCAAAGTTAACCATGTCCATAGCTCCTGTAGACACTACTTGTGGTACTCCTTTCTTACTAGCTGCAGTCAATCTATCTGGACCAGCACTCAAAACTCCACCTACTAATTCATCACATAGTTCTGTTGTAGTAAGATCTAAAACTCCCTTTATATAACCAGAACTTATTAAGTGTTCCATTGCTTTCCCTCCAGATCCTGTAGCGTGAAATATCAATACTTCAAACCCTTGATCTTCTAAGTATTCAGTTGCTTTAGTTACGGCTTCTGTAGTGACTCCAAACATAGTAGCTCCTATAAGAGGTCTTTCTTCTTCTAATTCAATCTCTTCTCCCTTCACCATTCCAACTATAGCATTTGCTGCATTAGAAAAAATCTTAGAAGAAATTCTATTAACTCCACTTATATCCACTACAGAATACATCATTGTAATATCTTTTTCTCCAACATAAGGAGTCGTATCTCCAGATGCTAAAGTAGATACCATAACCTTAGGTACCCCGACTTCTAGTTGTCTCATGGCATATGTAGCTACACTAGTTCCCCCAGATCCACCTAAGCTAATTACACCATCTAACTTTTTATTTTCATAGAGCTCTTTCACTATTTCTCCGCAGCCTCTCATCATAACATCTAGTGCATATCCTCTATCTTTTTTTCCTATTAGCTCTGCAATAGTTACTCCACATCTTGAAGAAACTTCTTCCTTAGTTATATCAGGAGTAAAATATGGTTCTCCTACCACTCCTACATCTATAACTGTTGTACTTATCCCCTGACTTTCAATAATATCTTTTACAAACTGAAATTCTTTTCCTTTAGTATCTAAAGTTCCTATAATAACAATGTTCTTCTTCATTTCTAACCTCCTATCTTAAATATTTATAATAATTACTTTATAGCTATAGTTTTTTATATCTAAATAAATCATATATCTTTAATTTTGCGAAATTAACAATACCTATTAAACTTATACCTTATAATTCTTTCTTATAAGCACTATTTTGATACAAAATCAACATCATAAAAAATATATGTATCGAGTTTATATATACATTATTTTAGAATTTTTTTATCAAATAATTTTTTAATATATACTTCAATCTTCTTAAATAAAATATTCTTTTATGTTTATTCTTTCACCATATGTTATTTTAAATACATGTTTAATTGTTGCTTTCAATTGTCTTACATATTTTAATTAATGTCTTTTTACATTTTAAAATAAGATTAAAGTTCATTACAAATTCTACCAATTGTATCTTGTATTTTTTTAATATGATTGAGTATAATCTATATATAGAAAGGAGTGCTTTTATGAAAAAGATTTGTTTATTACTTCCTAATGGCTTCGAAGCTGTGGAAGCAAGTGTTTTTACAGACGTTATAGGGTGGAATAAGCTTCAAGGTGATGGGTCTACAGATTTAGTCACAGTTGGAACTAGAGAAAAGTTAAAATGTACATGGAACTTCACTGTAATTCCGGAAATGCATATAAGTGAAGTAAATGTTAATGATTTTGAAGCTTTAGCCTTACCTGGTGGATTTGAAGAAGCAGGATTTTATGATGATGCATACGATGAAGATGTACTTAACTTAATTAGGGAATTCAATTCAGCTGGTAAAATCATTGCCTCTATCTGTGTTGGCGCTCTTGTAGTTGCTAAAAGTGGAATTTTAGAAGGAAGAAGTGCAACAACATATAACCTCAATCCTATAAGACAAAAACAGCTTGCTGAATTTGGTGCAAATGTCATGAAAGATCAACCTATAGTTATTGATCAAAATATCATTACCTCCTATAATCCTGCAACAGCCTTTGATGTAGCTTTTATGCTTCTTGAGTTACTAACATCTAAAGAAAATTGTAATCGTGTAAAAAAACTTATGGGATTCATCAAATAAAAGGCTATGTTTTAAATAAATGTTGAAAATAGATATTTATTATAGAATGTGTATATAGATATAAAAAAATCTGTCTACACTGTCATTCTTAATCAGTATCAAGAAATGAGAAGTATAATAAGCAAAGATATATCCGTAAAACTTAAAAAAGGTAACCGAAATCTGTACAAGTCAAGTATTTTATTCAAGTTATATTTCACAAGTATATAGCGTAGCAATTCTTAAATGAACATTTATAAAATATTCCATAAAAATTATGGAGGTTAAATATGAATTTACTAGATGCCCAAAAGCAAGTAAGTAATTTCACTAAAGATAAAGAATTAAAATTAAATGTTAATACTAGAATAATCGACTTAGTATCAGAAGTAGGAGAGTTATCAAAAGAAATTTTAAAAGGAACTAACTATGGAAACAAGCCATTTGAAAAAACTGAAGAATGGGAAAGTGAGATTGGAGATGTGCTTTTTTCTCTTATTTGTATAGCAAATGAAACTAATACTAATTTAAAAGATTGCTTAAGTTATGTTCTTGATAAATATGAAAAAAGGTTTATTAATAAAGGTAATTTAGGCTCCGGAAGATAAAATTTAATTATACAATATTCCTAAAAAGCGAATTAGAGGTTAAATAAAAATCATACTCTAAAATCATCTAATATTTCAACATTCAATTAAAACACAGTCAAATAAAAAAATATACAGTTCTTACTATTTTCATAACCACTATGTTAAAGGAAAAACTATAATAAATTTACAACTTATTTCTTCTAGTCTTCTATTTTTCTGATATAATCGAATGTATCTTATAATTTATTTATGGAGGAATTGAAATGACTTTAGGTATTATTGTGGCTATGACTGAAGAATTAGAAATAATTCATCAGGAAATGAAAAAAGAAAAAACAGAAGTTCGTGCTAATATGGAATTTCACATAGGTGAACTTTCAGGGAAAAGAGTTGTTGCTGTAATTTGTGGTATAGGTAAGGTAAATGCCGCTGTATGTACACAGATACTAATATCAGAATTTAATGTAGATAAGGTAGTTAACGTAGGTATTGCTGGTGGAATAGGTAAAGACATTGTTCCTGGAGATATTGTAGTAGCTGAAAATCTAGTACAACATGATGTTGATGCCACTTCTTTTGGAGACGAGTATGGACAAGTTCCTAGACTAGATACTTTTGACTTTAAATGTGATAAAGAATTAGTAGAATTGGCTAAAAAAGCTTGTGAATCTGCAACTAATCATAAGACATATGTAGGTAGAATATTAACTGGTGACCAATTTATTGCATGTCCTGATAAGTTATCATGGTTAGATAGTCAATTTGGAGGACTTGCATGTGAAATGGAAGGCGGAAGTATAGCTCATGTATGTCATTTAAATAAAATACCTTTTATAGTTATACGTTCAATATCAGATAATGCAAATACAGGAGCTCACATGGACTTTGAAAAGTTCAAGTATATAGCAGTTGAAAACTCAAGTAATATATTAAAAACAATGATGAATAATATGTAAAAATAAAAGCTAGTATTTGAAATACTAGCTTTTATTTATTATATGTTATTTACAAATCCTCTTGCATATTCAATAGCTGCTTCTAATGAATGATCTCTATAGTTTCCACATTGAATTTCATTTGCAGCTGGAATTTCTTTTGTTTCTACTACAAGCTTTAATGCATTAACTAGAGGCTTTTTAATTTCTTCTTCTGTTTTGTCACCCCATATAGTAAAATAGAATCCTGTTCTACATCCCATAGGTGATAGATCTATTATTTCTTCTCCTATTCCTTCGTCCCTTAAGTAAACTGCTAGTAAGTGTTCTAATGTATGTATACCACCTGTTTGCATTTCTCCTTTATTTGGTTGCATAAATCTTAAATCAAACTTTGATACTACATCCCCTTTTTCTCCCTTATATAAAGATGCTTTTCTAATATAAGGTGCCTTAACTTTTGTGTGGTCTAACTCAAAACTCTCTACTTTCATTTTTAACCCTCCCTATTTGTTTATATGTTTAAACAATATTCTATCTTAAAACTCGCTTTTTTTAAATACAAATACATCCATAAACTTAGAATATACTATAATATAAAAATAGTATAACATATAAATGCTATACTATTCCTATAGTACGTATACTTTATTTGGTCTAAAAATCTATTCTTTTATAATAGAATATATTCATTGTCTTATATTATTTTAATATAACTTTAAAGTCTGGTGAATTTATAATATGTTTTTTTACCGTACATGAGTCTGTAGCTTTTCTAATAGCTTCCTCATATTTTGAAGGAAAGTTTTCTGGTAATGTAAGCTCCATTTTAATATCAGAAATCATACCTGTTTCTTCATCACGTTCCGTATCTAAAGATAACTTTAGTCCCTTAGTATCTATGTTTCTACTTTGGCAAAAGCTTAATGCAGTTACTCCAGTACAAGCTGCTATTGAAGATAAAAACAAGTCAAAAGGCGTTGGAGCTGAACCTCCACCACCTGAATTCACAGGTTGATCAGTATCTACTGTAAATCCTTTTATATTCGTTTCTAGTTTTTTCCCCCCTGGAAAAGATACTTCTATTAATGACATATTACCAACTCCCTAATGTTATAGTTATATAACATATTGTACCCCTTTCCTATATATATAAGCATAGTAAGAATAAGAATTTTACTTTTTATGATAGGATTAATCTTTTCTATAATTTTTAACTATCTATTATACTAATTAATTCTTCCCACTCATTTAAAAGTTTCTCCAGCTTGTTCTCTATAGATACCTTTTCTTCATATAAAGTATTTAGACTGTCATAGTCTAAAGTATCTGATATCATTTCTATTTCAATATTTTTTAATCTTATTTCCAAAGACGATATTTCTTCTTCTATATTTTTTAACTTTTTTTCTTTCTTCTTATTTTCAGACTTCATCTTTTTATCTTCATAAAAACTTTTATGATTAGTCTTATTAACAGGTTTTTCTTTTATAGTTAACGTACTTTTTAATTCATTCTCTTTTACCTTTGACTTATAATACTCATAATTACCATTGTAGTGTTGTAGTTTTCCATTATTTAATTCAACTATACTACTACATATTTGATTTATAAAATATCTATCATGAGATACAAAGAAGATACTACCTTCAAACTCACTTAAACATTCTTCCAATACTTCTCTAGAATCAATATCTAAATGATTCGTAGGTTCATCTAGTATAAGCAAATTAACTTCATTATACATAAGCTTACATAAACATAGTCTACTTCTTTCTCCTCCCGAAAGATTTTTGACCTTTTTAAATACTTCCTCACCAAAGAACATATATCTTGCTAGATATTCCCTTGCCTTTCCTTCAGTTATAACGATATCTTCTCTAAAGCATTCTAAAACTGTAGCATCTTCGTTTTGAAAAGCTACATTTTGAGGTAAATAAGCTAACTTAATTGAAGCTCCTAATTCTGCTATACCACTGTCTTGATAATAATCTTCAAAATTAAACCTTTCATCAAAGTTTCTTAAAAGTATCTTTAAAAGAGTTGATTTTCCTGTTCCATTTTTCCCTATAAGTGCTACTTTTTCACCGTAAGTTAAAAGAAAGTCTGCATTATCTAGCAAAACCTTATCATTAAATCTCTTACATAATTCTTTAACTCTTATAACTTCTTTTCCTGAACGATTTTTTAATTCAACTTCTAGTTTTATATTTTTCTTTTCAGTTTTAGGTTTTGAAATTCTATCTATTTTATCTAATCGTTTCTGCATACTAGCAGCTCTTCTAAAAAACTTATTATTATCTGCTCTTCTCCCCCATTCTCTTAAATCCTTAATGGATTTTTCCATTGATTTTATCTTTTTCTGTTGATTTTCATAAGCCTCTAACATTTTCATAATTCTATCATCTTTTTCTTTAACATATTCAGAATAGTTTCCTATATATACTGTAGATATCTTATCCTCAATTTCTACGACTTTATTAACAACTCTATCTAGAAAGTATCTATCATGGGATACAATAATAGATACTCCTTTATAATCTCTTAGATAGTCTTCAAGCCATTCTATAGAGTTTAAATCTAAATGATTAGAAGGCTCATCTAAAAGTAAAATATCAGGTGCTTCTAGTAATATCTTACCTAATATTACAGTAGTTTTTTCTCCACCACTTAAACTATTAAAAATTCTTTCTTTAAAGCTATCAGTAATTTTTAGACCATTGCAAATCTTACTTAGCTTTTCTTCTATTTCATATCCTCCTGATGCTTCAAAGTTTTTTTGAATCTCATCATATTTATATAAAATCTTTTCTAATTCTTTCCCTTGAGATAATGCCATTTTATTTTCTAGTAATTTCATTTCTTCTGAGAGCTTATGAATTTCATCAAATGCTAAGTTAAGAACATCTATTACCTTCATATCTTCCTCATAACTTGGAATTTGATCTAAATATCCTATAGTTGCTCCTTTTCTTAAAGCAATTTCTCCTTCATCATGATTTTCTATTCCCTCTATTATTTTCAGAAGAGTACTTTTTCCGCAACCATTTCTTCCTATTAATCCAATTTTTTCTCCACTATACACTTCAAAAGTTATATCTTCTAATACCATTGTAGCTCCATAATATTTTGAAACTTTGTTTAATGCTAATTCTATCATGTATAATTCCTCCTATTTGTATTAAAAATATTAATTTTTTAGCAAAATAAAATAAGCCTAATAAAATCCATAGAATTTTCTCTAAATCTATGGATAATACTGGCTTATTAGGAATAGCTGTTCTTTTTAAGTATAAAAAAGCTCTATGGAAAATCCATAGAGCTTTAAAATCATTTTTATCTACTAAGAAAGATATAAATAGACTTATGGATTCACACTTATATTAGCAATATACTTAAAAAAGGACAGACTACTCCCGTGAAATGGGATATTTCCATTTTTTGCAATGGAACTACTATACTTTTGTTTTTTGTCTGTCATATTGCTAATATTAAAGTCCATTTTCTATCCTCCTTTTTTATAATATTCATATTACTTTATCCTTATTATTACTTTATCATATCGATTTCAATAATGCTACTCTAATTTGTTTTTATTTGTAAAATAAATTAATCTTCTAATTCAATATAAAGTCTTTTATTGATTTTTCCTTTACTTTTATAATTTACCACTTTTACTTTTCCAACCTCGGTAGTATTTTTTACATGAGTTCCTCCATCTGCTTGATAGTCTAATCCTTCTATTTCAACTGTTCTAATTTCTCTAATTCCTTCTGGAAGAAGATTTATCTTTGTCCTTATTAAGTCTGGTATTTTAAAAGCCTCTTCTCTTTCAAGAATATCTATCTTAATACTTCTTCCATTCTCTACTTCTTCATTAATTTTCTTTTCAATTTCTAATATTAATTCTTTATCAAAGTTTTCAAATTCAAGATCCATTCTTCCCTTTAGTAATTCCATATCACCACCAGTTACCTGTGCCTTATAGTCTCTCCATGCAACGGCAGATAAAATATGCATTGCAGTATGTGTTCTCATTAGTTTGTATCTACGTTCCCAATCTATTTTTCCTGTACAAGCTTCATTAACTTCAGGAAGTTTTCCATCAATATAATGATATATATGATCACCTTTTTTCTTAACTTTTGTAATGGTGTATGTATTTGAAGCTGTTTCCAATACACCTAAATCACAGGGTTGTCCTCCACCACCTGGATAAAAGGCAGTTTTATCAAGCACTACAGCATTTTCTTCCTCGTTTACACTAATAATCTTACAATCAAATTCTCTTACATAACTATCTTCTTGAAATATTAATTGGCTACTCATTTCTATTTCCTCCTTATTAAATAATTAATTTAAAATTTATTTGAAATTATTAAATTCTTCCTCTGTATAATTAAAATATTCTTTTCTTACATTATCTAAAAAATTTTCATACTCTTCTCTTTCATTCTTTGATAATTTATTAGAATAGAGATTAACCATTAAGTCATGAGAAATATAGTCCTCACTCATGTCAACAAAATCTATATCCTTTGCCCATGTAACCTTACTTTCTTCGCCTCTTGATACGACACCATATATTACATGGACTCCATCAATAGTAACAGTCATATATCTTTCTTTTTTCTCAGATAAATATCTTTCTATTCTCCTATGTGTAACTAATTCCTTAAAAGGATTATTTCTTCCAAAATATATTCCTTTTACTACAACTCCTCTATTAATAGCATTATATAAAGAATGATAAATATCATTTATTTCTTCTTCCCATATTGAAAGAGAGATTCTTTTCGTAGCATCTGATATCAATAAATTTAAATAATCAATTACTTTATTTCTTCCCTTAATAACAATTAACTTATTATCGCTATTTTCCTCTGAATAAATATTATCAGTATATTGCTCAATATTATCTAGCACGTTATCAAAGTTCTGCTTAAATTTTTTTATTAGCAATTTAGGATTAAGGGGTTGATAATAAGTATTTTTATCATCCTTTTCTTCAAATACTATCTGTTTATTTTTAAGGTTTTCTAATACCTCATATATCCTCGATCTTGGAATACCTGACTTCTTACTTAAGGTATAACCATTAACTGGATAATATTCTAGAAGATTTAAATATGCTTTAATCTCATATTCACTTAAGCCAAGCATCTTCATATCTTCAATAATTCCTATATTCTTATTCATAAATTTTGTTCACCTATCCTTTTGAGCTTTTATTTAACTTATAATTAACCTCAAAATCATTAATATTTACACATGTAACGCTATATATTTTTTATTTATTCTTAGGTAAAACAGAATATGTAGTTACTTTAGTAACTACTATTAGTTGTTATTATAGTAGCTACTAAAGTAATTGTCAATAAACTACCAATAAAAAAATAAACCTTAGATTTCTTAAATCCTTGGTTTATTTTTTGTTAGTTTTAGAAAATAAGATAAGTTCAATAAAATCTATAAAATTTTCCTAGATCCATAGATAATATTGACTTATGAGGGAATAGCTATTCTTTTTAATTATAGAAATAACTTTTCTAAATAAAGTTGTAGTATTACATTAATATTAATCTAATTTAATTGTTAAAGTGTCTACTAACGAAGGTGAATCTTTATCTTCAGTTATATCGTAGACTTTTACTAATAAGTTTCTTCCGTATTCAACCTCAAATTTTCCTTGTCCAATTAACCTTACTGCATATGGATGATGTGGAGACTTAGTTATTCCATCTAATACACTATCACTTGCTCCTTTATATATATTACCAATGTATTTAACTTCTGGTCTGCTTGGCAATCCATTAATATTAGTTTGAAAAATAATATTACCCTCTACATCAGCATTTAATTGAACATTTCCAGATGTATGTTTTTGTTCATAGTAAGTATCAACTTTATATATTTTATGAGGCGGAACTTCAACTGGTTGACGTGGTGATGTTAATGTAAAGGATTCACTAGTTGTATTACTATTAGAACTTGAAAAATTATATTCGAGTTTAATTTCTAATTCACCTTGAGCAATAAATGGAATTCCGATTTTAGTATTTACATTTGTTCCAAATGTACCTCCATGTGTTGTAGTTGTGGTCCTTGAATTAGTAAAAGTATAACTAAATTCATCACTATACAGAGTTTGAGTTTGATCAGTATCGTTATGAAGTGTACTAGAAGCAAAACTTAAAGACCTTGTTTTCGTAACATTTGTAGACTCAAGATTCGTACCTGATAATAAAACATTACTATAAGTAAAGTCTGTATAAATAAGATGAAAATTACTTTGTTTATTAAAGTTATCAACAAAAGACCTTACCATATTATTAAGTTTGGCATCAATATCTACTATCGATTTCTGTGAATCAGATGAAACTTCTTTTTCTAGCGAGGTACTATCTTCATCATTGCCATCAATAAAATCTTTTTTCATTCTTATCCCCCCTTATCAATCTTTATTCCATTCCGATTATTACTATATCTATTAGGAAGAGATAAAATTTATGTTATATTTGATACCTTACCTATCTCTATCATTTTATTATGTTCCTTTCAACTATTACTCCATCATATGTTCCAGTTGGATTCCATTTTTCATCATATAGTGTAATCTCAAAATCTCCATTCAAGAAATTAGATTGACTTTTACTGTTCTTTATAAAGCATAATATATTTCTTTGATACGTTAATTTCGTAATTGGTTCCTCACCAGGAAATTTTACTATTGTAGCATAAGTTTTCTTAGCTAAATCATTATTATTTATCGTTAAAATAATATTAGGATTACCTGAATTAACAGAATAAGCATTTATCTTAAAATCATTGTTTTTATCTATTTTTATCATCTTAATAACTTTAATATCTTTACTTTTACGAATTACTTCAAATTTATTATCATATAAGACAACTGCTGATTTTTTATCTATAAATTTTACCTCATTTGGTTTAGGGTTTTGACTCTTAACAAATGATGAAATATCTTTCTCTGAAATTGTCCTATAATTTGTCTTTCCTACTTGATTTACTTCTTTATTAATGTATGAACAACCTACGAATATCATTAATAAAGTAATAATCATTAATATAGATTTTGATTTTAATCTTACCTTCATATCTTATTTACTCCTTCTAAAAATAAAATCATAAAATACTCTTATTTTACAAATAGATGTCTCTATAGATTATATAACAAGTATCTAAGTCAATTATTTCTTTCATAAACATAATTATGCTATAATATCATAAAATAGAAAATAAGAAAGGGCGGGGAATAAAATTGAAAAACAATAAATATGGCCGAGCTTATATCGCAGCTATATCATATTCTATCATTGTAGGGCTCTCATTTCTATTTACAAAAATAGCTCTGAGAACATCAGATCCAGTTGACGTATTGGCATATCGTTTTACTGCATCTTTCATAGCTATTTCAATTCCTATTTTATTTAAACGCATTAATGTTAGCTACACTAAAGAAAAGCTTATGAGAATTCTTCCTGCTGCATTACTATATCCATTAATGTTTTTTAGTCTTCAGACTTTTGGACTTATGCACTCTACATCATCTGAAGCAGCAATTTTTCAAGCCTCAGGTCCTATATTTACATTAATTTTAGCTACTTATTTTTTAAAAGAAAAGACAACTATATTTCAAAAAATATCTGTAGGTCTGTCAGTATCAGGAGTTATTTATATTTTGATAATGAAAGGTTCATCTTTTAATTTTGCCAATTTTAAAGGTATTGCTTTACTATTATTATCAACACTATCTTTTTCTGGATATAGTGTTATGGCTAGAAAGTTAATAAAAGATATCACAAATATAGAATTAACTTACATGATGAGTACTATTAGTTTTATAGTTTTCGGTGTTACATCTATTTTAAAACATTTAATTCATGGAGATATAAGTAATTTCTTCGTTCCTGCTAGTAATATAAATTTTATAATATCTGTAGTATATCTTGGAGTACTATCATCATTAGCTAGCTCTTTACTTACTAATTATGCTCTATCAAAAATCGAAGCTTCTAAGATGAGTGTTTTCGTAAATTTAGGAACTGTTATCTCTATAATAGCTGGTGTTGTTTTCTTGAAAGAAAGATTATATTATTATCATATCAT